>DATENU010000012.1 GCA_035274845.1 Chthoniobacterales bacterium | reverse complement strand
ATCCCGAGCATGTTGAACAGGCGGGGGCGGGAATGGAGCGAGTGGGACGAGCGACATAGACGGAAAGCCGCGAGGGTAGCGGTGAGCGAGGCGGGAGCCGAGCGAATCAATCGAACCGGCACGTTGAGCAAAGGCCCCGTTGTCAGTTCATCCCGAGCATGTTGAACAGGCGGGGGCGGGAATCGAACCCGCGAATAGAGGTTTTGCAGACCCCGACCTTACCACTTGGCTACCCCGCCATTTCGCGAACGGGAGCGTAGGAGCGGCCCATCGCCCTGTCAACGCCGCGGCCCGCTCTCGCGGGGAGAGCTGGAATAATGGAGTAGAGGAGTAATGGGAAATGGCGGAATGGCGTTTGAATCATCACTCCATTACTCCAATACTCCATCACTCCATTTCCCGTTTACTCCATTCCCATGCCCTCTCGCTCACATGAACTCTTCCACCGCGCCCTCGACCGCATCCCCGGCGGCGTGAATTCCCCCGTCCGCGCTTTTCGCGGCCTGGGCCGGGAGCCGTTCTTCGTCGATCGCGCGGAAGGCGCCAGAATCTGGGACGTCGACGGCAAGGAATACATCGACTACGTCGGCTCCTGGGGCCCGGCCATCCTTGGTCACGCGCCACCGATCGTCGTAGAGGCGGTCCGCGCCGCCGCGGGACAGGGGGTCAGCTTCGGCATCCCCAATCCTTTGGAAGTGGAAATGGCGGACCTGATTTGCCGCTTGGTTCCTTCGATCGAAAAAGTGCGAATGGTCAACAGCGGGACCGAAGCGACGATGTCGTGTCTCCGGCTCGCACGCGGATTCACCGGGCGCGATAAAGTCATCAAGTTCGAGGGCTGCTATCACGGGCACGTCGATTCGCTTCTCGTCCAGGCCGGCAGTGGCGCGCTCACCCACGGCCGGCCCGACAGCGCCGGGGTCCCGCCGGACTTCGCCGCGCTCACGATCTCTCTTCCCTTCAACAAGATCGAAGCGGTCCGTGCCGCTTTTCGCGAAAATCCAAAGGCGATCGCCGCGATCATCCTCGAGCCAATCCCGGCCAACGCCGGACTCTATTTCCCCCGCGACAATTTCCTTCAGCAGCTTCGCGCCGAATGCAGCGCCCATGGTGCGCTCCTGATTTTCGACGAAGTCATGACCGGGTTCCGGGTCGCGCGCGGCGGCGTCCAGGAACTGTTCGGCGTCCAGCCCGACCTGACTGCGCTCGGCAAGGTCATCGGCGGAGGACTGCCGGTCGGCGCTTTCGGCGGTCGCGCTGAGATCATGGATCAACTCTCGCCGCAAGGCCCGGTCTATCAGGCCGGCACGCTTTCCGGTAACCCGCTCGCCATGGCCGCTGGCCTGGCGCAACTCCGCGAGTTGGAACGCGTCGACGGGTGGAAATTGCTCGACGCAGCCGGCGCGGATTTCGAGGAACTCGCGCGGGCCACCTTGCGCGATCTGAAACTGCCCTGGGTATTTCACCGCATCGGCTCAATGTTCTGCCTCTTCTTCACCGAGGAGCCGGTAGTCGATCTGGCCACCGCCAAACGAAGCGACCCCGAAAAGTTCGCGCGCTATTTCCGGGCCTCGCTCGACTGCGGCGTCTACTTCGCCCCTTCGCAATTCGAGACCGGCTTTCTCTCGACCGCGCACACTCGGGACGACATCGACCGCACTGCCGCCATCATCCGCGGAGCGCTAAGCGACGCTACAATCGACTAAGAAATTAACCGCGGATTACGCGGATGGCACGGATTGATTGAGTTCTTCATCCGCGATATCCGCGTAATCCGCGGTTAAAAGTCTTCGTAGAAACCTCGGCGGTTTCAAACCGCCGCTCCTTGTCGTGGACTGGACGCCGCTGCGAGGCCTCCTTACCATTGGGCCTGTGAGTTCACCGGCTCCGATCCGCGCGGTCGCGAAATTCTTCTTCGAAGGCGATCGCAAGTTCTTCGTCAAGGGCGTCACCTACGGCCCTTTTCGACCGGACAAGGAAGGCCATTACCTCGGCCCGCCCGACCAGCTCCGGCGCGATCTCGCCCAGATGCGCGACGTCGGGCTCAACGTCGTCCGCATTTATCACGTGCCGCCCCGCTGGTTCCTGGATTCCTGCGCCGAGGCTGGGATGCGCGTTCTCGTCACGTTGCCCTGGGAAAAGCACATCGAGTTTCTCCGCCTGAAATCCTCCCGCCAGAAAATATCGCAAATGGTCAGCGAAGGTGTCTCCGCGAATCGCGGTCATCCCGCCCTCTTCGGCTATCTGGTCGGCAACGAAATCTCGAGCACGATGGTCCGCTGGCTCGGCGTCCGGAGAGTCACCGAATTCGTCGAGCACCTCATCCGGATGGGGCGCGAAGTCGATCCCGGCGTTCTCTTTTCCTACGCCAGTTATCCGCCCACGGAGTTTCTTCTCCCGCAAAACAGCGACTTCTCCTGTTTCAACGTTTACCTGCACAACCAGGACGCGTTTGAGCGCTACCTGCTTCGGCTGCAAAACCTTTCCGAGGACCGCCCGCTCATCCTGGGCGAGTTCGGGATGGATACGATCCGCCACACCCAGGAGGAGCAGGCCGAGATGCTCGGGTGGCATACCGAGAGCGTCGTCAAATGCGGGCTCGCCGGCACGATCTTCTTTACCTGGACCGACGAATGGTTCACCGGCGGCGAGGAGATCAGCGATTGGGCTTTCGGCATCGTCACCCGGGCGCGAGAGCCGAAGAAATCGTTCTTCATGCTCAAGGAGAAACTCGGCCAGGACAACGCCGCCCTGCCGCACCGTCCGGCGCCCTCGTACCCGTTCGTCTCGATCATCGTCTGCTCCTACAACGGGGCCAAGACCCTGGAGGCATGCCTGGAGTCGTTAGGCAAGATTGATTACCCCAATTATGAGGTCATCCTGATTGACGATGGCTCGACCGATAATACCCGGGAAATTGCGGCCCGCTTCCCGGACGTTCGTTATGTCTATCAAACCAATCACGGCCTGAGCCATGCCCGGAACCACGGCGCCGCCCTCGCGAAAGGCGAAATCTTCGCCTACACCGACTCCGATTGCATGGCCGATCCGGACTGGCTCTTTTACCTCCTCAGCACGCTCCTGCACGGCGATTACGCCGGGGTGGGGGGACCGAACGTTTCGCCGCCAGCCCAGAACTGGGTCCAGGCCTGCGTCGCCGCCGCGCCCGGCGGCCCCAGCCACGTCCTTCTCACGGACACCGTCGCGGAACATATCCCCGGCTGTAACATGGCCTGGTATCGCTGGGCTTTCGAAAATATCGGCGGCTTCGATCCCGAGTATCACAAGGCCGGGGACGACGTCGATTTTTGCTGGCGCGTCCAGCAGGCTGGGCACGCCATTGCGTTCAGTCCGACGGCGGTCGTCTGGCATCATCGCCGGTTTACCTTAAAGGCGTTTCGCAAACAGCAGGAAGGTTACGGCGAAGCCGAATCGATGCTCCGGTTCAAGCACCTGATCTTCTTCGGCCCCACCGGCACCGCGAAATGGCGCGGGCAAATCTACGGCACGCCGCGGTTCAGCTGGTTCATTAACCGGCCCATCATTTATCACGGGATCTTCGGCGAAGGCTTCTTCCAGTCGATCTATCCCACGCCGCAATCGGAAATCGCCGCCTACCTCAGCAGTATCGAATGGTTCGCGCTCACCCTTTTCCTGTTCGGGCTCGGAATCTTTCTGCCGGACCTGCGGATCGTTCCCTACCTGATGTTTGGCGGGACGCTCTGCGTCGCGATCTCCTATATGCTCCGGGCCCGGATCGAGCCGCGGTTTGACACCATCCCGGCGCGGCTCCTGGTCACCTTTCTCGCTTTCGCCCAGCCGCTCGTCCGGGGGTGGTCGCGTTATTTCACCTGGCTCCATTTCAAGCGCACCCCGCGCGCCGTCATCAGCACCCACGAACAATTCCCGGCCGGAACGAAGTTCGCCGGCGGGCTGCGCGACCGCTGCTATTGGAGCGAGGAAGGCAAGGACCGCCATCATCTGCTCGGCTCCATCTTTGGCCTGCTCGATGAGGAAGGGTGGCGCTATTCCACCGACACCGGCTGGAACGAATGGGACATCCAGGTCTATGGCAATTTCTGGTGGAGCATCGTCCTCCGGACCGTGACCGAATATCACGGCGGCCCGAAATGCCTCACCCGCGCCGGGCTCCACTACCGGTTTGTCACCACCACGGTCATCATCAACCTCGTCGCGCTCTCGCTCCTGGCCTATCGGCAATTGCACGCCGGACATTTCACTCCCTGGCTCTGGTTCGTTTACGGCTGCTTCGTCCTCTTTCTCCTCCAGCGCGCCCGCGGCCTGAAATTGCGGGTGGCGGAGCTCGTCGATCTGGCCGCCTATCGCGCCGGCCTCCAGCGCATCCCTCGCAAGGCGAAGCCGGTTGAAGTTCCTTCCGTCAAGACAGCTCCGGTCGTCCAGGCTGCGCCGCCGCTCTAAGCCAGTCACCCCGGGCGAAGTCGAGGGACCCCGTAGAGCGTCGCTCGACCCTCGCCCGGCCTTTCAAACCTCGCCATTGCGGTGCTCGCGCTCCGGCTTTGCCGCGTGTGCCGCCCTCCTGGCGATGACATCAGCTTTCCACCCATCCGCGATATCCGCGTAATCCGCGGTTATTTCCTTCTCCGGAAGTCGCGGCTGGCACAACCGGATCGCTCCATCACTCCATAACTCCAATATTCCACCGCTCCGCCCGTCCCCTTGGGAAATTCCCGCGTGCGGAAAGGCGATTTTTCGCTATCCTTCTCCTCCCGTGCACGCACCTAACCAAGCCATCCACGACGTCGCCACGGAACGGCTCCAGACCGATTCCAGGATCTTCGCTTTCACCCGCTGGGACATCATCCCGGTCGCGGCGGAGCTGCTCCACCTCACCTATTTTTTCGGGATGTTCTTCCTTTTCCCGCTGGTGCCGCTCTGGGTAATGCTGATTCTCGGCTTCATTTATTCCGTTAGCATCTCCTGGAACATCAACGGCATCTCGCACAACTTCATTCACAACCCGTATTTCCGGTCGCCGCTTCTCAACCGGCTCTTCAGCGTTCTCGAATCGGTCAGCGTCGGGTTCAGCCAGGTCTTTTACGACTGCATCCATATGCAGCATCACAAAGGGAACGCCGACCGGCCCGACGAACAGGGCGAGACCATCGATTGGATTTCGATCTACAAACATGGGCACGACGGCGAGCCGGAGCATCCGTTGAGCTATACGTTCATGAGCTTTTTCCGGGAAGATCCGAAGACGGTCTTCCGGGCTTTGATGCGGAAAGACAAACGGGAAGCGTTCTGGGGCATTACCGAGCTGGTCTTGTTCGTGGGCACGTTCGTCACCCTCGGCATCCTGAACTGGCATTACATCATTTTTCTCGTTGGCTTCTGGTATTTCGGCCATTGCCTTTCCTACCTGAACGGCTACTACCGCCATTACGGGGGGAACCCCGACGAGCCGATCGCCTGGGGCGTGAGCAGTTACGACCGGCTCTATAACTGGATCTGGTTCTTCAACGGCTACCACGCCGAGCATCATTTCCGGCCCAAGGTCCATTGGACGCGGATGGAAGCGTTCCGCGACCAGATCGTCGAACAACAGCGCGCCGCCGGCGTCCGGGTGATCAAACCGCCGCACGCCCTCGGTTTTCTCGACCCCGACCTGCCGAAGTTCGGTCAGAGCCAGCCCCGCGGCGAGCCTTCCGCCTCTGTCAATTAGGCTGCGTTATCGCGCCTGAGGGAAAACTGCCCGCGAATTACGCCACGCCCGCAACGCTTCGCGTAGCGATGCGGGCAGGGCGAATAGACGCGAATGGAATTGGTAGGGGCGCCGCGGTGCGCGGTCCGGTGACTTCCTGGTTGCGGGTTGCGCATTTCATAGCCGGTGCCAGCGATCTAACAGAACCGAAACCAGCGATTCGCAAAGGCTTTCGGAGTTAGCGGCGTCGCGACGTCAGATGTTCGTGGCCACCCGACGAATGAAACGGATGTGTTTGCCGTTCCTGCCCCAGGATGTGACCGAGGGATATCTTTCCAACGAACGATTTTGTCATCGCCGAGTTTGTTCCACCCGTACACCCGCAAACATGGCCTCCAATTCGGCTCGAATAGCGGGAGCGTAATCAATTCGTTCGCCAGAAGTGGTTTGAAATGAAGCCCCGTTGCCATAGGCGACAAATAGCGTTTGCGATTCAGGCGCGTACCACGGCACATACAGCCCTTTGAGAACCACGTCATGGTATTCGCGCAAATGCGGAGTCCAATAGCTTCCCTTCGGCTGGCCAAGGAGACCGGCGACGCCCTTGCCGGATGACGACAAATCGCTGTGGCTTCTCATCGTGGCTTCGAACACGGCCCTATCCGCGCCTGCGATTCGCAAGGTGCCCGTGCGGCGAAACTGGGTCACTTCGGCGCGGGGAGAAGGATCGCCCGCGGAACGGAGCCACGCCTTCTGGTCGTGCTCCGCCAGCCGTGCGAGCTCGCGCATGAATTGGGCCGGATTGCTATTGATCAAAGCATTGTCGCGCCCGAAAACGTTTCGCCTGGCATCGACCGCGTAGACGCCCATCCAGGCCTGATATCGCGGAGAGCGGAAATCCGCACGGCTAACATAGCTGGCGAGACCCTGCGGCCCGCCGAAGGTAAAATAGCTTACGCCTTGGAGATTCAAATCCTTCCAGATGTCGTTCATGGTCAATTTGAACGGTTTCGTCCAACCTTTTGGAATCGTCGCCAGGACAACGGTGGCGCCGTCCGCCTGTTCCTGCTCTCGAGTCGCCTTGTCCTGGTTCGTTAACGTGCGTCCCAAACCGAGTTTTACCGACTCGCACGAAGTCAAAGCCAACAACAGCGCCGACAGCAGGATGGCGATCGTTGCTCTCATTGGTCTTCCTGATAAGGGGATCATTGCAACTGATCCACGAGAGCATCGATTCCGCCGCCGGCCACGAACCACGCTTCGACCACTTTTCCGTCGCGCTTTCGGACTCTGAACAGGTCGTACCGCTTCTTGCCCGGCGGCCAAACCAGCGCCTGATCGAGAATCTTGGCGCCCGGATACTTTTGCGCGATCCATGCGTAGGGCGACTGGTCGATGCCGACGCAAACAACGGCCTGCCGCTGGGAGCTGCCGTCGCCGCCATAGTACCCGGGTTTCGTATTACTGTAGTCGAGCGTCGGTGGCGTGCTGGTGCAGCCGACGACGCAGATGCAAAATATTAGAAGGAGCAGCGTGCGCATGGTCAGGCCTTGGTGCGACGTCCGGCGAGGCGATGGTAAGCGATGCCGGAGACGGTTAAAACGACCCCGAAGACCATGGCCACAAGATGGGGCATGAAATACTGCGGCTCCTTCCAAAACCCGATGATCGCGATGACAATGGAAGCGATCCCCGTCGCATACAAGAAGTACGCGGCCACGCGTGCCCCCTGCACGTTCTTTTTGAGGATGAGTTGGGTGGCGCGTTCGCCCTGGGTGAGCGCCTCCGCGCAGGCGGCGGAACACGCCATCCGGCCAGGCGCGGGCGCCCCTTCACAGCTGGCGCAAAGCCCGCGCCCACAATACGGGCAAATGGCGGTCGCTTCCTGGCTGTGCGTTGGGCATTTCATGATGGGGTCAGCGATCTAACGCGAAGACGTTGCGGGCGGCGGCGGTTCTTTCCGCGCCTCGTCAATTCGGAGAGGACTTCTCGTAAGCGGCATACATCTTCTGTTCGGGATTCTTGGCGATGATCGCTTCCACGACGGCGCGGAATTCATCCGTCAGCCAGTGTTTGCGTGTCGCCCACCATTCTCTCACGCCGGGGTAAGCGAAATAATCGGCCATGGTTCGCTCGACTCCGTCCCAGAGCGCCTTGTCGAGCGCACCGTCACGATAGTAAATGAACATGCCCTCACAGTTTCTGGTATACCTCGTGAAGAAGGCGCTAAAGCTGAGTTTGTCCGGTGCGTCGAGATCGTGGAAGGAGCGCACGCCACGGAGAAAAAGGACTGCGAACTCGCGGCTTTCCTGGCCGGTTTTGACCAGATCGCTCCACTGCACCGTTAAAATATTGATCCCGGCGCGGCGGCGCTCCTTGTTTTGCTCCCGGATCTGAACAGCGAGGTAAATCAACGAAACGATGACGCCAACGGCGGCAACCACTTGCCCGAGCGCGGAAAGCATTTCCCAGTTCATAAGGCGCCTTCAGATTAACGAGAAGGTGAACGGGTTCCAAGGGTTTCGGAGGACGGGCGTGCCAAATGTGGCCAGCCAGGAAGGTAACGAACCAGTCGCCGCCATCGCGTCAATGACTGGCTTGGATTCCGGAGTCTCCACTCGCTTGGTCAGGGGTTCGAGGTAATTTCTTTGGCGCGCTCGCGAACGGCCGCCAAGACAGTGTCGTACATACCCGGATGAGCAAGCAGTGCGATCGCAGCCGTAAGATCGGCATCTTCGCCCGCCGCACGCATTTGGCCAGCCATGTGGGTGAACGCGGCGCTACGCGCGGAGTCGGAAAGCCGTTCCAGGGAACAGAACCAGGTGCGGAGACCAGGACTCTCTATCAGAACCTGGGTGAGACTTACGACCGCTTCTGGAACTTCGGATTGGGACATTGTTCGCCGCCTAAGAGAACAAGGTGAGCGTCTCGCAAATTCACCGCTCGCGAATGCGCTCGTTCACGACAGCTCTCGGAGTCTGCTGATCGCGGTGCGCCTCATTTGGAAAGCTTCATCGGCAGGAACTCGAAGCGGACCGGTTCGCCATCGCCGCACTGTATAATGAGGGCATCCTTTTCAATCGTGCCGGCGCACTCATTGCGAATTTTGGCGTCGAACGTGGTGAAGTGAATCTGGTCTTTTTGAACGGTGTAGTAGCCGGCACCCCCCGTGGCTTCACGATTAAACCACTTGCTGATTTGTTCGGGGGTTCCCGTGCTCCCAGTAGAGAGAGCGGTGCCGTCTGCATAAAAGCGGAGATACAAACTGACCGGTTTAGAGGGCTTCTGATGCCGGTAAATCCCGTCGTAACGGAGGGCGGGGTCGGCGGCATTGGCAGGGGATAAACATAGGGCCAGCAGGCCGACAGTCAGGATTTTAATGGCAATGCGAATGGGACTTTTAAGTGACGCGTGACGAGTGACGTGTGACATGATGGGTGACCCTCCTTTGTTGTGCTTCGGCGTGAGTGACATGAACTGGCGCGCGAATCCATTCGGATTTCGCTCAAATTGCAAAGTTAGACCGTTGAAACTCCATTGCAATGCATCAGTCCACCACGACCGCCCCCAACCAGCCGCGCTCGATATGTTCAGGATGATTGGATGGCATTCGCCGAATCGCCTAACGCGAACCTAGTGAGGGCGTAGAAAGCGCGCCAGAGGACGAGCCTGTCCGTGGCCGACTTCCGGATTCGCTTCGTGGGATGGCTAGGCCGGTTGGGTTCCAAAATAGGCACGGGCTTCTTGGAGGGTTCTCACGCCGGGCAGTTTGCTGTGACACTGGACGGCGCGCGAAAGGAAGGTTTTGGGTAAGGCGGAATCCGGCGTGCCGCGTGGGATAAGGCGGAAGGCTCCGCGGCGAAATTTCTCCACGGTCTCCAGCACTTCTCCGACGTAGCGCTGTCCGGTTTCGTCACAAAACTCATACTCGCCCAGTTCGACGTCGATTGTCTCCAGGTTAGCTTCGGCTTCTGCGACCGAACGGTAAATACCAACGATATTGTCTCGATCGATGATCAGGAACATGATAGTTGGTGTGTTATCAGGACCTGTTCGACCTTCCGGATCGCTCGGACTTGGTGAACTGGTCACATCGAGTGGAGGACGTAAAACACAACCGCGAATGAGCGGTCCGGCGGCCGGCCAGGTTCCGTGTAGTAGACGTACGCTTGAAGCCACTTGGGGATCTGAGCGTCGCGAATGTCCACATAGATGGGCTTCTCCGACGGCTCTGCCCTGTTCTTCACCCTGAGTTCAAAATTGATCTGAAGGTATATCCCCGGCGGCGAGGGACGACGCCAGCCCACCGAAAGATCGAACTCCTGGTTGGCGGCAACGAAACCTACATGCAGCGGAAGCCGGTTGATGTAACCGGATGCCAACTGGCGGTTGCCCTCCCTGAGGCGCTTGGATGCCTCCGAGGCGGAAACGTCTTTACTCGCCTCGCGGAACTCGTCCGCCCGGTAAACGGAGTATAGGATTTGCGTTTGCCTGCCCGCGGCGAGGGCGTCGTCAGCGGCGCGCTTCACGTCGGCCCAGTAGGTATCGGGGTGCGAGTCGCGGTCTGGGGATGTCGCAGGCAGCGGGGCGTGTAAGTCGCGGCCGATTTTCGTATCGGGCGGCGCGGCCAGGTCGTTGGGCGGCGTTGGAGTGGGATCTTGTGCGTTCGCGAGCGAAGCGATCGAGAGCGCAATGACTGCGACCCAGCACTTTGAAGTCAAGCTGGGCCGTCGCTGGAAGCCGAAAACAGAATGCTGGGTTTGTTTCATCAATGGTGAGCCCTTTCAACGAAGAGCCAGCGTGGCGAGGAACAACCGAATCGTCACTGGAATCGCCGATCCGTCGCTGATGGTTGCCCGCTTGCACGCGTAAGAATCATAGCAAACCCGCCTAACTTCGGCGTGGCATTCACATGATGTGGTGGAGCACGTAAAACACAACCGCGAATGAGCGGCCGGGCGACCTGCCGAGCTGCGAGTAGTAGACGTACGACTTACGATACGTTGGGATCTTTGCGTCGAGAATCTCGACATACATCGTCTTCTCCGGCGGATCGGCTTTATTCTTCATAGTGAGTGTAAAACTGATCTGAAGGGAGATCCCCGGCGGTGAGGGACGATGCCAGCCGACAGAAAGATAGAACTGCTGGTCGCCAGACGAGAGATCCATGCTCAGCGGAAGCCGGTTGATCCGGCCGGATGCCAGCTGGTGGTTGCTCTCTTTGAGGCGTCGGCAGGCCTCCCCGATCGAAACGTTTTTGCTCGCCTCGCGAAATTCGTCCGCCCGGTAAACAAAGTAGAAGATTTCCGCTCGCCTGCTCGCGGCAAGCTCGTCGTCGACGGCACGCTTGACGTCAGCCCAATCAGTCTCCGGAGGCGAGTCGGGCTCCGGGGAGGCCAACTCGTTGGGCGCGGTGGGAGTGGGGCTTTGGGCGTTCGAAATCGAGGAGATCAAGAGCGCGAGAGCGATGACCCGGCACGTCAAAGTCAAGGTGGGCATTCGGCGGAAGGCGGAAACAAAGTGCTGGGTTCGTTTCATCAGTTGGTCAGCCCTTGGATGGTGCCATAGCGCGATGCCAAAGCCACGACGCGAATCCACCACGACAGATGGACCATTCCAAGCGAGAAAAAGGGCAACTCCGAGCGTTTGGAGTTCGCTCCATCGATTGACTAGGTGCCATTGCGGTACTTGTAAACCGACTGTCGGCCTGCGGGATCTTCGACTCTAATGGTGTTTTTTCCTACCTGCACGGCGCGGAAGCGCTGAAGGAACTGCTGTTTCTCGCCCCCGATCTCCAGCCATTCGCCGCGAATGCGCCAACTGTAGCCGGGGGCAGCGAGATAACCGTGCCGTTGGCCAACGGTAGCATCCAAGGAGCCATCACCGGTAAACCAAAATTGCTGGACGATCTCTGGATCGACGAGCTCGAGTTGGAGACCGTCCATGCGCAGCCCAGCCCATTGTTGAGGTGGACGCTGCGGCTGTGACGCACAGCCGATGAACAAAACGAAGAGAACGCTGAGGAGGCCAGCTCTCATGAGACGTAACCAGAGACAACAGACAGAATAGGGGTCAGTCAACAAATCTTGACTGTTGAATATAGTTTTTGAGCTTCACGGGCAGTTTCGGAGATTTTAGTCGATGCCGACGCACTTGCTGACTGACATTAGCGGCGCTCCGCATCCCGAGTTGCTCCGCAATCTATCCCTGTCGCGGCTACAGTTCTCTCCAGAAGGTGGGAGTGGGATGGTCCGGATTGCCGTCCGAACTTATCCATCGTTTTACGCAACGCCCCAACGGGTCATAACCGAAATAGAGCCGGTTGTCCGTTCCCTGAAAATCAGGAGTCCGCATCGATTCAGGCTGGTTGAGCGCGTCAAAACCCGCCACAATCCAGCCGTCTGCCATCAAGACACCGTTTCCAGGATACAACCACGGGGCTACGTGCGGAATCTGGGGAGGAAATCCGCCCGCAGCGTCATCGTACCACATGATCGTGCCCCACTGTTGCGATCCCGGGAGATTGTTCTCCCAGAGGTTATACTGATTGAGCCTATTGTCCCGGATTGCAAAATTCATAACTCCCCGGCTCGCCACCGTGTTCGATCCTTGCCGGTTCCCCATCCAATCATAAGCAAATTCGTCCGTGCGCTCCGAGTTGGTGGCGCCGAGGTGCGCGTTTTCCGCTTGATATGAGGCCTTCGTCAACTGGCGCGCGAATCCATTCGGATTTCGCTCGGATCGCAAGCGTGTTTTCTTTCCCAATTCTTAAATCTTAATTCAGCCTTTGTCACGCGGCGAGAACGCCGCGAATCCCGCCAATGGAATGGCAGGGATGGCGCGCTGGGTCGTCCGAAATCGCGTCGGCATCAAAATTGTAGGGCGGGCGCTCCGCTTAGCGAATCTGAAATTCGAACTGAGCCGGCAACCGCAGCGGTCGCCCGACAATCGAAGGCGCGCCCCTTGGCGCTGGGGCTGGGCCACAGGCCCAAATCAAATCAGCCCGGGGCAATGACGACCAGAGAACTCACCAGATGAAGCGCCCCTCACGCAACTTTCCCGCTTTCACTAGGGTCGCCAGTTCCTTACGATTCTTGGCAAAAGGCGGCATGCGCAGATCAACGGCGGCCCAAACGAGTGGTATCTTTCCGTTTACTTTGGCATATACCAGAATGCTGGCATGTACTGCCGGAGGCCTATATTCCAAATATACGATATAGTAGTGAGCAGTCTCGAACGCGAAGATCAAGCGTCGGTCGGGATAGCGTGGTTGGCCTGCAACCGAAAGTTCTTCGCCAATAGGCTCAGTAGGGTTTCCTAAGTCGAGCCTGTCCTGAACGAATGTCCTAGCCAGAGCCGATTTCAGATGATTCGGCAATTTTTGAACTGATACGACTTCTTTGCCATACGATTTGTCATTAAGATCAATAAGTAGATTCTTGGGCGGCGACGCCCAAGCAGCGACGTTCCAAATAAGGAAAACTGGCGGCAGAAGAAATGATAAATTCATAATTAATGTCCAAGGACGGAGTTGACTGGAAAAAATACGGCGGCAGCGCTGTCACGCGTGCTCTCCTGCAGCGCTCGCGTAGAATAGGGGTCAGTCAACAAATCTTGACTGTTGAACATAGTTTTTGAGCTTCACGGGCAGTTTCGGAGATTTTAGTCGATGCCGACGCACTTGCTGACTGACATTAGCGGCGCTCCGCATCCCGAGTTGCTCCGCAATCCATCCCTGTCGCGGCTACGGTTTTATTCTTGCTGTCAAGATTTGTTGACTGACCCCTATTCCGCCCCCCGGACATCACTCGTGGCGACACGCGCGAGACAATTGAGTTCTCTCCTCTGCACTCAAGTCCGAGCATCCAAATAGGAGGATGTGGCGGCCGCTAAACAACAGTACTCTCGACTCTTCGAATGCCTGATCATCCGACAGCTTGTCATCAAAATGTTCCTCTCGGCCGAAGAAAACGAGCAATGCTCCACGTGGATCCACAACGATATCACTGCTCGCAACAGCAGGTCTCACTAGAAATTCTGTTTTCTCAAAAGGCCAATATCTCACACCAACAATTGCACCGGTATCTGTTCGTAACCAGTCGTAAAAGCCTGTCCAATCACCAAGTTTGGAATCTACCAATCCGAGCTCTGAAAGCACAGTCTCGCTCGGCCGGCTTTCGAAGTAGGTAAATCGCGGGCTTTCCGCAAGATTAACTAGAATTGAGCTCACTTTTAATCAAAGTTTCTCAGAGCTTCTTTGATCACTTTCAGCCGTGCCGCCTGCGTGCCTGCGGCGTCCTTCCCTGCAGCGATTGTTTGTTGCGCGATTTTCTGGTAGGTTATCAGCATTTCTCGCGTCAATCCTTGCGGCAGCGCTCCGCCAGCCTGAAGACGTGCCAAGCTCTGCTCTGCTCCTTTTACTCCGACTCCGAAAAGTTGCTTTAAAGGGCCTTTGTTCGCAATAGATGCTGCCAGTGCATGGCGTGAAACATTTGCAGTAACCGCGCGACCAGTCGAAAGCAAAACCCGAGATGTTCCCAACGTATTAACATAGAGATATTGTTCTGCCAGCATCGTCAGAGTATGAAGTCCTGCCATGCCATAGTTTCCGTTTTCATAACTAGTAACCGCTGCATCCCACTCCGTTTGGCCTGGCACAAGCGCCTGCAACCAAACTGGACTCTCAAACAATCCGAATGCATCGCTCTTGTTGATCGGATCGTTGTAGCAATAGCGATAGAGGTTGTAGTCGCCGGCTTCGAATTGCTTCGGATCGGGCTGGAGGAAGCGGCCAAGCTCGGGCTGATACAGGCGATTGCGATAATCGTAGAGTTTCAGATCGGTCAGCCATTCCCGTCCGGTAAAGAGGAAACGGTTGCCGTACGGGGAACGGCCCCGGGTGCTTCCGGATGGAGTGTCGTAGAACGTCAGGGGTTGTCCCTGCCTATCGAAAAAGTATGGAAATCCGAAAGCGTCATAGTCGTATTGCTCTAAAATGCCCCCGCCGGAATCGGTCAATAGAGTGGCGTGGCCGCGGGCGTCGTAATGGTGATAGGCCGATTGGCCGGTCACGTAATTGATGCTTTTGACAATCTCATCGACTCGCGCGCCGTGGATATAGAGACGATCTGCCATCGTCGCATTCGGCCCTTCCTGGATTAGATTCCAGCCGTCGTAATAGAAGAAGGTCGCTCCCGAGGTATCTTCAGCCGATGGACTGACCCAGCGCTTCACGCACCGACCCAGCGGATTAAAGCCAAACCACATCCACTTTCCGGTGCCATTGTAGGCGTGACTCAGGATCTTCATCGGCTGGTTCAACGCGTTAAACCCACCGGTAATCCACCCATCCTGCATGATCACGCCGTTGGCTCGGTGGGGCGCTCCCCATTCGCCTCCAATATCGTCATCGTAATTGATGAAACAGTAAGGCCACCACCCGCTGTACTGGTTGAGGCCATTGTCCTTATGGGTAAAATTCATCCAGCCTCGGCTGGCTACATGGTTTTGGTCTCCCAGCCGGTTACCCAGCTCGTCGTAGACGAACATATCGAGACGCTCGGGCGTTGTGGCGGCGCCTTGTGGGTTTGCCGCCTGATACGAAGCCGTCTTCAATTCCCCCGCCTCGTCGTAATCGTACCGGTCCCCGCGACCGTTCTCCATTGGGTTGAGCGTTTGATCGGAACCTTTCTTCCACGCGGTGATTCGGTCTCGATCATCTCGCCAGTAGTCGCGATATGACAGAGTCTGGTTACTTGCGCTTCGCATGTGCCGGACGGACGTGATGAATCCTCGCGGATCGTAGCCAAAGACAGATGTCGTCCCGTTGGCATAATCCTGATGATCAACCTTCCCATCCGGCCAATAATAGTAGTGTACCGGCTGCTGGGTTGAGCTGTCCTGCACGAGTTCCAGCTGTCCTCGAGCCGTGTAATCATGGCGGATCATCGTCCCGTTCGGATATTGCAGATGCGCAACCTCGCCGCTGGGGTAACGCAAATAATTGATCTGCGCAGGTCCATTCGCTCCGGTCACGTTGTCCTGCTCCGACTTTACTTGGCTGGCATCGTCGTAACCAAAGACAATCCCTGAGAAGGCGTTTGAAATGCTGGTCAGGCGGTTGGCGGGGTCCCAGATACGAGTAATTCCGGGAGCGGCACCGTCATCCCAGGTATGAAAATCCTCGCGACCTCGCGGATCGTAGTGGATGTGCTTGACCTGGCCTTTACGTGTCACAAAAGTGTGCAGCTGACCAAACTCGTAATCAAAGGCTTCGTAACTGTTGTCTGGAAAATACGTGCTCTGTGGACGGCCCATGTAGTCGTAGTAAAAACGAGTTACTTGATTTTCGGTGGGGTTATTGACCGGGGTCCGATGGGTCGTCACTACCGCCAGCTTCTTCATTGGTCCCCAAGGCCAATACTCCAGATTTGTCGACTTACCGCGCTCGTCGGTGAAAAGCCTGGGCTGGCCAAACGCATTGTAATAGCTCCACTGCTGGGTTCGCTGGTCCGGGAAGGTGACAATTGTTTTATTTCCGGCGTGGTCGTACTCCGTTTTTGTAATCGGGTTAGCGGTCTGGTCGCGCCGCTTGGGTTCGATTGTCTCTTTGAGACGGTTCCGCTCGTCGTAAGTGTATCTGGTCAGCCGGCCGCGCGGGTCGGTGTAGCTGTCTTTCTGTCCATTTGCGTCGTAGGTATAATGATGAACTTCTGTGTCTGGTCCTCCGTGCCAACCATCTGAATCCTGATACAACCCGCTCGCCGCCTCGATGATCTGGTTATTGCAATTAAATTTCTGAGCTGACAATCGGCGATGGCCGAAGGCGTTGAAAGCGGGTTCGATCTGCACGCGCCATTCCTTCGAGGTGTGGTTGTCGGGAAAAAAAGCATCAAGAACGGGATTGCCGTAGCCATCAACTCGATCGATATAACGATCATAGATCCATTCCCAGGTGCGGTCGGCGATTGTTTCACTGCCATTCCAAGATGGTGCATTAAGTGATTCGACCATCTTTGTGCAGCGACGGTACGAATCGTAGGTGAACTCCTTCCGATGCCCGAGTTCGTCGATGATGGTAATACAATTGCCGTAGCGGTCGTAAGCGTATTGGACCTTAGGATTATCTGAGGCATTGAGCATTCCCGCATATTCGACCGAAAGAATCTGATGCCTCCCGTTATAGGTCATCCGCGTGCTGAAATCTTTTGAGTTCGCGCGCGCCCGACCATCCCGAACGGTCTTCACTCTTCCGACCTCATCGTACGTGTATTCTATCAGCGCGTTCTCGCCATCAACGTCGTTGAATTGCTGCGACAGCCGATGATTGGCGTCGTATCGGTAGGTTTCGATCGCGCCACTGGGGAGACGGTGACTAGTGATTTGGTTTAACCCATCGGGGTTTCCGTTGTCATACTGAAAGGTTTCGTAGCTCTCGTCCTGATAATCGATTCGGTTGATCCGGCGGCGCGCGTCGCGCGTGTATCGAGTGACGTTCCCATTTTCGTCTGTCTTCGTGTAAAGCCAATGGTTATAATAGTTGAACATCCGAGTAGGATGAAAGGCTGGATCGCCGATTACATTGATCCGATCATATGTCGAAGTGCTATTATCAGCATATTTGATTTCGCCCGCTTCGCCGCTATCATCACCGTCGTAGACGGTTTCTTGGGTCTGGTTGTTTCGACCGTCCCAAATGTGATACGGATCGCCGAAATAGTAGTTCTGCCGATGACAAGACATGCCCGGAGGACATGGCGGACCCCCGGGGATTGCGCTTGCATTCGTGAAGTCGGTGAGGGCGCCCAATTGGTACCCTTTGCAGCCATACCAGCCGCCCGGCTCGGACGTGTTGGCGACGGTTCCGAAGTAAAACTTGCGGCGGCCACCAATTCCGTTTGACTCCTCCCGTAGACCCGTGGGGCACTCGATAATCAAACTGGAAACCAGATGACCGGCGTCGCTGAGCTCCTCGCTTACACCATACTGCTGCGCAGGAGCGTAATTAGGGTTATAAGCCTCGCCCCAGTGGTGGACTTGGGGAGGACAGGCCCAACCTCGATAGTTGTAGCGGATTGTTGTCATCGGCCCGGTATAGTGCGGATCATCCGCGCGCTTCAGCAGCGGATAGTCAGATGGAATGGTGCTCGTCGGATTAAAATCCAACCCGTAGTGATAAACCGCGGAACAGCCGTGACCAGGCGATTGGTCGTCCGGGTAGCCGACCACTCCCAAGACCAAGTATGTATCATTCAAGCGGCCATATCGGTAAGTAACGCTTTTCCCATCAGGAATGGTGCCACGTCCTGAGTCGACGCTAGTGATGACCGTCCCGTCTCCGCGATAAAGCCCCCACGTTAAAAGAAGAGACCGGCCCCCCTCTTGCTCCACGCGTTCAAGGTTCCCGGTGGTTTGATTGTAGATAAGGTCTGTTCTAAATCCATGAGGATCGAAGACTTCAGTTGCCTGGTATCCAAATGTCGTAAGGACGAAATGCACTGAACCGCCGTCTGCGCGGCAAAGCCAGAATTCCGAGCCATTCACAGCCATGTGGCAGATGTGATCATGAACCCCGACGCCGCCATGGGGCCATCCGCCATTGATTTCACCGGGAGAATATGGTTGGCCGCAACGTGGATCGGGAGGTATCACGTTCGGAGGATATCCGTGAGGACGGTTGGAACGAGTGATCTGGTACTTGGTAGTATGATTGTCGGGGAATGTGATGATTATGGACGTGTAGAAAATTTCTTCTTCCTGGTCTGCCCCCTCTGAACTTTCCACGTAGGCGGCGTGCCAATGCCACGAATGCGACCAGCCGGACATACCGAAATCCTGGGGCCACTCGGCATGAGCGTCGTCAGCGTCGTTGTGGCCTGAATTCCAATAACGTGTGAACTCAAGGCCATAAACTCCCAGTGCATCGGGCACACGGAGATCATTTACGATTCGTGAACCGTTCCCGCTGTGCGCATCATGACTGCCGGCAGTTTCAATTTGGGCTTTGAGCGCCCCTGTATTTCCGGTCGGATTATCGGCCGGCAACGGAACGTTTTGGGCTTGTAGGCCCGCCGAGCCAGCGAGACTGGAGAGGGCTAGTATCGCAATAAAAAGGAGTCGAATTCTCATGGTCTGCTCTCCTCTTCTTTCGCTTCAACCTGAGCCAGAGACCCGCGCACGACGGGCAGGATGGTCTTCACTCCTTCGCAATAAAAAATGATGTTACTTTGAGAGAATCCATCAATCAGTTGAGCAGAGACAAGACAATCGCCCGCAGCTGAAACCGTCATAATCTTAACGGAAGGATTGAGCGTAATGCCCGCTCCAAGCTTCACGAAAACGCGTTTCCCAGCGGCGAGCGGATGAAATTGCACCCGCAAAACGACCGGCTCAGTTCCTGTTACATAGGCTTGTTCGAGCTGCTCAAATTGGCGAGGCGGAATCTGCGGAAACTCGGAGTCCTCGCGCCAAACCTCTACGTCAGGCTTGACCAACTCCATCTCTTCCGGGTCGGGCCCGACCGAAAGCGGATTTTCAACTACTGGTGGCGGGGGGGGAGCAATCGGGACATCAGACTTGGGCGGCGGAACATCGATTATTTCTTCGCCGTTTGATCCTTCGTCTGAATCCTTCGGGTTTAGAGATGTCCACTCGAGCGGAGGCGGTGCTGGAAGTGAAGCGGGGTCGGGCGGAGGCGAGGTCGTTGGTCCGGCGGCGAGCGGTGTCTGTGGCTGCTGGGCTGACGCGGTCGCCGGCCAGAGAAAGAGAAAGGCCGCGAGGAGAAGGGAAGTGGAATGAATGAGTTTTGTCATGGGAGTCACCGATTGGTTGAGATGCAGTTATTCTGTGGGGTGACTCGAGGCGAATAGGCTGGCGGAGGGGCGATCGAGCCGGCCCGATGAGGGGCAAGACAGATCGAAAGCCAGAACTAATCCCGGGGGCGGGAGGTTTCACGAAGCGGATCGTGACCAATCGACCCCGTGATGTCAAGAGCCAGCTCCGACTCAGCGGCCTGCCAAATTACCCGGGCCGATTTTTCTGGCCGAGCCGGCTGCTCCCGCGATGAGTCGCGCTTTCAGCGCTTACGAGCGACGGGGATCCGAAATTCCTGGGGCGTTGCCCCAGGCTCCGGTTGAACGCGCGCCCTTGGGGCTGGGTCTGGGCCACAGGGCCCAAGTCAAATCAGCCCGGGGCAGCGCCCCGGGGCCTAAATGCCGAAAATCCGCGAGCGCTGAAGGCGCGAATCACGGGTGGGGCAATGAATTGTCTGGACGACGCACTGCGCCGTCCGAAGCCAGTATTAGGGATTGAGATTTCCGTCTTCACGGGGGTTTGAGAAACGGTGCTCCGCCGGGCGAAACATCAGCGCGACGGCCAGAAACGGAAAGAACAGCGGCACTAATGCGAGAATTGCATAAAGAAACGGCAGGCCGCACTCGCGGGCACGAGGCAGGACGACGAAAAATGCAATGTAAATCCAGGCGAGCAGCATAATCGCGTTGGCAACATCATCGGTGAGCCCGCGACGGTAATAAACGAAGGCCACGAGACCGAGGCATCCGACCAGTCTTGTGGAATACGCCACTCGGCCGAGTCGACTCGGGAAGATTGCTGGGAGGAATGATGTCACTCTTTGAAGCTGGCGAATAATCGGTGCCTCTGGCGGTCCAGCCGGGCGTTAATCGACTCATCCTGTTCTCGTGTCGATTGTGCTGAGATACTTAGGTCATTCAGGCTGCCCATCCCGCCAAACAAGAGGCCATTCAGGTAAGCGATCTGTTTTTCGCTGAGCGGCGTGTCCTGATTATCGATCATCTCGGCGACGGCTGTCAGTGTCGACCACCACGCCAGTGCTTGAGGCTCAAAGGGCGTCGTGTCGCCTTCAATATAGGCCGTTCCATCCCAGTGTTTGGTGCCGGGCGAACCGCGCATTGTGTATTGCTCTAAAACTTCGGCAGTTTCTCGTAGTTGCTCTACAAATGCCTGTCTGTTCATGGGGAGACCGGGGGACCGGAGCAAGTCACTGTTTCATGTCAAAATTCCACTTGTCGTGCGTGACTACTATGTCCTGAATCTCTTCTTCGGAGAACGGAATGCCTTTCACATCTTTGATCCGGGTAATGTATCCGCCAACGATCACCACTTCCTTGAAACGCCTGCGGTCATTCAACACAATCGAAGCGAACTGATACCCCGGTTTCTCCCTGGAGAGAACTTTGGCGCTCATAGGTTCGAGAAAGCGATCATACGATCATAGGTGCAGAATCGAATTCAATCGATTTATTCTTTTTTGAATTCATCGCGCGCGATGGTCACGAAAAGCTGATCAGTAAATTCAGAAGAGGGAACTGTCCGTAAGGTTCTATGCTGGGCGTCCCGCGGACGTGGCTTAATCAACCAACCGTACAGAAACGAAAGCCAATTGCGGCGGAAGATGTCTTTTTTACTTTCAAGTCTTCGATAAATGTCGGTCTCGTCCGGACCTAGAATGTAACCGACGCAAATGAGAATATCGGGCTCTTCGCTCTGCTTCCGAAGCTCAAGTCCTTCGGCGGCATGAAACGGACTGCCGTGAACCTCCAAGTTGAAGTCGCGGGCAAGCTTTTCGATCGGGAGGGAAACTTGTGAGCTCATTCGCCTCGCCAGCCGCCTACCCGATACTCAGCACCTCCTCCAACGCCATATTTGGGAAATTTTGTCGCCGCTCTCGGCCCCGCTATGTACCGCCACCATACATTCTTGGCGACGACCACCTCATTTACGGCTGACTTCGTTGGAATTTGTAACATGGATCTGGCGTTCGCTATACTGCCAAAAGGAATTTTGCCAATCAAGCCCCGTGTAAGCCAAGTCCCAGTGCCAAAACCGGCTCTAGAACCCGGTCCAAGAAAGCGATAAAAGGGATGCAAGACATTATTCAGCGCATAACTCCCTAGCGAGGCCCATAAAATTTGACCTGCCGCCAAGCCGCCGTATTTCCAAGCGTCGCCGACGCAGCCGGCACCGGCTGCCGCCCCCGAACGCTCAGCATTCGTTTCGAGGGTTCGTGCGTCCCAAAAATCGATTGCCGTCATTCCTGCAATTCCGATTTCGGTTTGAGCGTAACCGGTAAGTCCGCCGCGCGTTAGTCCCGCCGCGGCGATGTTTAGCCAGTCATTATAGGCTTCCTTTGCGCCAAATAATCCCGATGGATCGATGTCGCTACCTGGATTGCCTGATACATATGCGTAAAGATTCGGCCCGCCTTCCTCCTCGATTGGGTCCCGATTCAGCCAACGGCCGAGCTCA
This sequence comes from Chthoniobacterales bacterium, assembly GCA_035274845.1. NCBI lineage: Bacteria > Pseudomonadati > Verrucomicrobiota > Spartobacteria > Chthoniobacterales > Chthoniobacterales bacterium. The sequence goes on along the minus strand of DATENU010000012.1, from coordinate 177,562 downwards.
GGGTCATAGGCGCGATAGGTCGCGAGGTTGAGATTGCTCCGGGAGTGCCGATATAGTCCCGTGAAACCGAAGTCGGTGGAGGCTGTCCCTGAAATCGTGGCGGTGCGGCCGTAGGGATCGTATTCGTATTGCGCGGCTACCGAGCCGCCGCCGGTAAACACTTCGCGTACCGAGCCGAGGTGATCGCGGGTGAAGAAGGACGGCGTTGTGCCGTTGTGCTGGCCTTGCGCGTAGACGCGCAGGGTGACGGCGTCGTTGGCGTCGCGGAATTCGCATTTCTCCTGCCCGGACCAGACGAACTTGCGGGTTGAGTTGATCGTCCCGCCGGTTTTCTCGACGATCTTGGCGACGCGGTTCAGGCCGTCGTAGGAGAATTCGCTCCGGGTGTTTTGGCCGGTGTAATTGATGGCAACGAGCCGATTCGCGCCGTCCCATTCGAACGTTCTCGTCCCACCGTCGCTGGTGATGCTGCCATTTGGATCATAAGTCAGCGTCCGATTTACGCCGCCGCTCTGGCTGATGATTTCGTTGACGTTGTTCGGCGTCGAGATGGTGGCAGTTGTGCCCACCGTTTCGCTGGTCCGATTACTGGCAAGATCGTAACCGTAACTGTACGGGATGAGCAGGGTGTTATTCGACGCGTTCCGAAGCGGGGCGCTGACGAGCTGGTCGGCATTGTCATAGCCGAAGTCGGCCCGCAAGATCACCGGCAGATCCGGCAAATTCCTGGTCCAGCTGGTGACCTGGCCTTCCGCGTCGTAGGTGTAGTCGAACTGCGAGATCAGCTGTTTCTTTGGATGTTTGTCGTCGTTCAGGTTTTTGATTTCCTGGAGCCGTTTGTCCTGGCTGTTGGGGAAATAGAGGTAATTGGCTGAGGCGCCGCCGGGATATGCGACCTTGCTCAACCGGTTCGTGACCCCGACGTAAGTCAGGTTGAACGTGCCCAGTTTGTTTACGTCCGTGCTCACCCGCCCGAGATTATCGAACGTCCAGGTTTCGCTGTTGGCAGCTCCGTTGATGGAGCGATTGGTCACACGCCCAAGCTGGTCGTAGCCGAATGTAATGGTGTCGTTCGCGAGCGGTCCGTCGACGCTGGCCAGTTGACCCGCGCCGAGCGCGGCCGGGACGGTGACCGGGTTATAGGCGTACGTCGTCGTGCCGACGCCATCGACCATCGTCGCGATCCGATTGTAATTGGGATCGTAGGTGTAGTTGACGCTCGGTGTGGGCGGGGAGAGCGGCTGACCGGCGAGATTGGTGTAACTGATTTGCCGAACCGTATCGTCGGCAAAATAGAGATAGTTGGTGCGCTGGCTCTTGGCGTCGGTGAACGACTGGAGCCGGCTCGTGGCGCCGGCCGTGTTCGGCGCGGTCTGGCCGTCGTAGAGGTAATCAATGGTGGTCCCATCCTGGAAGACCTTTTGATAGACCCGGCTCTGGATATCCCGGTTAAAGGTCGTGGTCTGGCCTTTGGGATCGGTGATGCCGGCAAGGGCGCCGCAGGTGCACCAATTGTAGAGAGTGGTTCGGTTCGCCGGATCAGTGATCGAATCCATCTGCTGGTTGCCGTTGTAATGCTGGTAAGTCCAGAGACCGCGGCGGTCTCGGCTTCCGGTCAGATCGAGTGTCATCGTGCCCGTTACGTTGTCGGTGTATTGGAATTGCTCGAACGTGCTGTCCGGGTAGGTGACCTTCGTTTTCCGGTCGAAATTGTCGTAAACGGTGGTGACGGTGTAATTATCCGTGTCAGTGACGGTGCGGACGCGTTTGAAGCTGTCATAAGTGAAATTGGTCACGGCTGAGACGCCGTTGAAAGACGGGCTGGTGATCGAAGCAAGGCACCCAGCCGGCACGGCGCCGCCGTAAGCGTAGGTCGTCACTTCATTCCTGGCATTCTTGCTGGTGAGCAATTGTCCCTGAGCATTGTAGGTCCTAGTAGTGACCTGGCCCGCGGCATCCGTTTCCGTGAGCGGTTCATGCAATCCGTTGTAGGTGAACTTCCGTTGGAGCTCGTTGCTTGCGCCGGTGGTCTGGCGGACCTCAAGCAAATCGATGTTGTTCGCGGCGTAAACGAAGCTCGTCGTGCGGCCCGCGGGATCGACCGTTTTCGTGGGTTTGCCGAGGCTGTTGTATTCGAATTGGGAAAGCTGAGTGCTGCCGTCTGCGAGGACTCGCGCGATTTGTGACGGATTCGCGCTTGGCCCGGTATGCTGATAATCGGGTTGACCCGCATAGGTGTACCAGACGCGGTTTTCCAACGGCAGTTTTTCGCTGGAGAGAGTGCCGGAAACCGAGCCATCGGCGTCGGAGAGCCAATGGCTAATTTTGGCCTTTGAATAATCGCCGGGCGCGAGCAGCATCGCCCTCTTGTCCCAATAAAATGTATTCGCGAAATCCAAACCTGAGTTCGTGATTCCGCTGGCAGTGGGCCCCACCGGATCATTCGGGGCAATCCCGGGCGCTTGGTCTCGATATTCGACGCGCTCCTTTCCACCGAGCGGATCGGTCGTTTCAATCCATCGGCTAATCCCGTCCTCGCCACTGACGAACGTGGTGGTGCCGTACGGGGTGGTTAATGAATCGATGGAATCAGTGCCTGCGAGATAGGTAAATTGCGACTGGATACCAATCCGGTCCGTGATGGTAGTGAGTTTGCCGGCCGCGTATTGAAAAGTGGCGAAGCGGCCAAATGGATCGGTAACTTTCGTGATCTTGAGCGGATCGCCCGCTAGCTGATAGGAGATTGTTGTTATTTGCCCGAGGGAATCCGCGATCGTGGTCACGCGAAAACTGGCGTCGTAACCGACGCTGACCGTATTGCCGATCGAATCGATGATTTTGGTCATGAAGATTCGTCTCGGATATGACGTCTCGCTGTCGCTCAAGCCGTAAATCTGTTTCGACCCATCCGGCGAGCGCCTCTCATAACTGTCCGGCCCCGTTTTCACGAGCACGGCATGACTTTGAGGATCAGGCGCGAATGTTAGCGTGTCCGCTGCAATGGGGTAAATCTCAGCTCCGCCGCCGGACATATAGAGAGATACGAGCGGAAACTGCGCGTTCGGGTCATCGGTCACATACGAGAGCCAGTCGAAGGTCCATTTTGGGCCGAGATTGGAGTAATTGAATGTTTCGGGCTGCTGGCTCTCCTTCTGATTGTAAGTGACGGTGAAGGCGATATCGTCGCCGCGCGGCGGCGAATAGTTCAATGGGGTATCGACGATGTTCAGGCTAACCAGCATGGAATGGACGCTGTAGCGTGCCATGTGCAGGCACGGCCCCTTCTGGTTACCGCCTTCTTTCTTGTCGTTTTTCTTTGTGTTTGCCTTTGGGGTCGGTAACGGCGTCGGGGTCGGATGGGCGGGACCATCCCAAATAGTCCAGACTTGGGAAGGCGAGGTCTTGTCAATGCCACAGCCACCGCCGGTGGGGCCACAGTCTCCCGAATTCGTATAGGTAATAACCAGGCCGGATCCTGCTGCGTCTCCTCGCCTTCTGCCGGTGTCAGAGATGTAAACTCCGTTTGGAAATCCAAAGATATGAGTTTTGTCGGCAGGCACCGAGCAGAAGGGATAGCCGTGGGTATAGTCAAAATCGGCGACGACCGTGCCCGCCGGGGCCCCGAGGGGAATGTAAAAACCACCTATGTCTTCAGTGCCGCCGTCGTACGACAACCGCAGATCGAGAAGGGGATTCGTGTCATCGTGATTCCAGACATTCCCGGTGACTACCGTCAGATGCATGGTGATTGTATCGCCGCGGTTGGGATAGTCGTTCCACCAACAGGGGCCTGTGCCATGATCGTCGAGCGTGACAGACTCACCTCTCGCCACGTGAATCAAAGAAAGCAGCAGCAGAGCCATCGCTCCGATTCTGGAGAGACCGAGGATTTGATGGCGCCGAGTGGCGCGTTGAGATAAGGGACGGAGCAAGCGAGCTCCAATGTTGTTGGATTTGCGGGGGGATTTCATAGGGGGGAACGCGGAGGACAGCGCAAAAGCGGCTGTCCACCTGTCTGGGGGATTGGTTGATTTCTTGGGGGAAAGAAAGTTCTGGGGAACGCTCTTCGTTCTTCTTTCTATTGTTTCACCGAATTGAAGCAAGAAAATTTGTCAGCGGATGAAAAATAAATTCGCGAACACATTTTTCCGCCTTCGACGCGGCCCACTGACAGTTGGATCGCGCGTTCCGTCGCGCGATGTTTGTCGGTAGATGTAATCGAGCGGCGGAGCGCTCGATCCACCCTATTGCCTACCGAACCTGCCGCATCGCGTCGGCGAAATCGGGCGGGAGGGGGGCTTCGAAGGTCATGACTTCGCCCCGGCGCGGATGAGTGAAGGTGAGTTTCGAGGCGTGGAGCATTTGCCTGGGATAATCGCCGGCGCGTTTGCCGCCGTACAGTTTGTCGCCCAAGACCGGATGGCCGAGATGATGAAGGTGGACCCGGATCTGGTGGGTCCGGCCACTGTGGAGGGTACATTCGATCAAACTGATCGATTCGGGACCTGCGGAAACGCGTCCCGCTGAAATGACGCGGTATTCGGTTTTCGCGGAGCGGCCCTGGCGGCGGGCGATGGCCATCCGCTGCCGGTGGACGGGGTGCCGGGCAATGGCGAGATCGATCACGCCGGTCGGTTTTCGCGGGACGCCGGCGACGAGCGCGAGATAAATTTTGCCCATGGTGCGCGCGGCAAATTGCCGGGAAAGATCGCGGTGGGTGGCATCGTTCTTGGCCACGACGAGGCAGCCGCTCGTTTCCTTGTCCAGACGATGAACGATCCCGGGCCGTTCTTTCCCGCCGATCCCGGAAAGATTCTGGCAATGGGCCAGCAAAGCGTTGACCAACGTGTGCCGCTGATGTCCGGCGCCCGGATGGACGACGAGCCCGGCCGGCTTGTTCACGACCAGGAGATCGTCGTCCTCAAACAAGATCTCGAGCGGGATCGTTTCCGGGAGCGCTTCGACCTTCTCGATCTCGGGCTCGGTCAGTTCGACGGTGTCGCCGGAACGGACGGGATCGCGCGGCCGGGGGATTTTGCCGTTGAGTTTAATGAACCCGTCGCGAATGAGGGTTTGGAGTCGGGCCCGGGAAAAGGCGGGGAGAGCCAGGGCGAGAAAACGGTCGAGGCGCGCACCGGCGGATTGCTTTTCGACCTGAAGCGTAATCGTGGAAAGTGACATGTGACCTGTGACATGTGACGTGAGAAGAGTCCCCGTGCAACGCTGTTAGCATTTGCGGGCAGGGAACGAGGGACGAGAGGCGCGGGAGGTTGGAGCCGGCACGCCATCGTGCCGGAGGGGGGGAAACAAATAATCGAGGCGGAGCTCTTGTCTCAACGGCTCGCCGCGGCGACCGGGCTCCAATGGGCGGAGGAAGAAACGAGGTTTCCCTCAACGGCCCGGTGGCGAGCCGTCTCCATTGTGCCGATTGCAACGCAATAAACGGCTGGCAACGGCCTCGGGGAGGCCGTTTTAATGCGCTGGTGACAGCGCACGCTACAACTACGCTTAGTGCCGGCCGCTGATCTGGATGCCAGGATAGCGGTTCAATTGATCCGCAATCGGGGCGTTCCCGTTCCGCTCCATCTCACGCTGGTCGATCGTCAGGACGTTGCCGTGCCTGGTCGTGGTGATGATGTTGCGTTTCTGGATCTTCTGTTTCAGATGCGACCCGGTAACCGTCACGTATTCGTAATCGGCGTTATCCGCCTGGGTTTTCTCTTCCACAACCGGCTTGCCGGCCACGGCCGAGCCGAGCGTGAGGGCACCAATCGCTGCACCCAATATTAACCGTTTCATAAGAGGAAAATACGGCTCCGGAGGGGTGGGGTCAAACGGGGAAAGGTAACAGGGGGAAGGGGGAAATTTCGAATTTCGAATGCGGAGACGAGAACGAGGACGAGAACGAGGGGGAGGAAGAGTAAGCAGGAGCAAGAGAAAGAGCGGGGCCGGGACGGCCGCCGTTTACACTCGAAATGCCGATGCTAGGTTACGGTTTCGATGACGCAAAATCCGCCGTTTCCGTCGCCTGAAGAACTCAAGGCGAAGCTGTCCGAATTCATGAAGACGAATTTCGGCGATAAAGTGTCGTTTGCGACCTACACGGAGCCGGAGCTGGCGGAATCGAGCGTGGAGGAAAAGCCGAAGGCGCCGCCCGCGACGGAGCCGTTCGTTTTCGATTTTCTGCCGCGCGATATCAAGGCGCACCTGGACAGGTTCGTGATCAAACAGGACGAAGCGAAGAAGGTGCTCTCAATCGCGGTGTGCGATCATTATAACCACGTCAATTATCAGCGCCGGCTGGAAGCGGAGGACGCCGCGCGGGCCGGGGAAACGGAATATTCAAAGCAGAACGTCATCCTGGTCGGCCCGACGGGGGTGGGGAAGACGTACCTGATCAAGCACATCGCGGAGCTGATCAAGGTGCCGTTTGTGAAGGCGGACGCGACGAAGTTCAGCGAGACCGGTTACGTGGGCGGCGACGTGGAAGATCTGGTGCGCGAGCTGGTAGATAAAGCCGACGGGGACGTGGAGCTGGCGCAATTCGGCATCATTTACATCGACGAGATCGATAAGATCGCGGCGGCGGGGAACCTGGTGGGGCGCGACGTGAGCGGGCGCGGGGTGCAGACGACGCTGTTGAAGTTAATGGAAGAAACTGAAGTGCCGGTGCGGAGCGCGAACGATTTGCAGGCGCAACTCCAGGCGGCGTTCGAATTCCAACGGCGCGGCGGCAAAGCGAAGCGGGAAACGATCAGCACCCGTCATATTCTTTTTGTGGTGAGCGGCGCGTTCGAGCGGCTCAAGCAGCAACTGGCGCGACGTCTCACCCAGGGCCAGATCGGGTTCAATACCGAGCCGCGGCCGGTGATGGACAACGAATTGTTCCAGTTCGTGGAGACGCAGGATTTCATCGAGTACGGCTTCGAGCCGGAATTTATTGGCCGGCTCCCGGTGCGGGTGGTCTGCGAGGAACTCATTGCGGACGATCTTTTCCAGATCATGAAGTTCTCGGAGGGGAGCATTCTCCGGCAATATGAGCGGGCGTTTCGCGCCTACGGGATCGAGATCAGTTTCGAGGATGAAGCGCTCCGCTTGATGGCGGAAGCGGCCGCGAAGGAAAAAACGGGGGCGCGCGGTCTTCTTACCGTCTGGGAAAAGCTGTTTCGCGATTACAAATATTACCTGGCGGGCTCGGGGTTGAGCCAATTACGCGTCACGGCCGAGCTGGTGCGCGAGCCGAAGAAGGTGCTCGACCGGTTGCGGGCGGAAGGGCACCGGCAGGAGGAAGCGGCCCTTGAACGCGACGCGCGAATCTTCGCAGAAGGATTCGAGAGTGCGCACGGGCTGGAGATTGTTTTCGACGACGCTGCGATCGCCCGGCTCATCGAGCGGGCCCACGCCGAGCGGATGACGATGGCGGAACTCTGCGGCCATTTGTTCAAAGATTACCAGTTTGGGTTGAGCCTGATCCAAAAAAATACCGGCCAAAAAACGTTCGCCCTGGGCCGGGAAGCGGTTGATGCGCCCGATAAGTTCTTGAGCGAACTGGTGGTTCAATCACACTATCCACTTGCGTCCGCGGCAAAGAATTGAAACCAGTCCCTAAATGAAACGGCATTTAACCGCAGCAATTGTCATTGGCCTGATCGTGGGCGGCCTGATCGTGGGCCTGCACATGAGCGGCTGGCTGGCCGGGCCGGAGCGGGCGCTCGCCGATCTGGTATCGCGCTGGGGAGAGACGACCCAACAAGTGCCGGACCTCTGGCTGTACGTCATCGCCTTCCTGCTGGCCATCGGAGTCGCGCTCGTGACGCTGGCCACCTCGCGGCTGGGGCGGATGGCCGGGATTGTGGGGATTTTACTCGTTGAGCTGTTGGGAGTGGCGTGGATTTGTTCGCTCTTCCGGGTCTTCTTTCAGCCATTCCCCCCGATGTTAGCGGTGGTGCTCGGTTTTCTCGCGCCGCCGGCTTACCTCTGGTTGCAGGAGAAACTGACCGCTTATCTCGAAGAACGGCGTTCGCGGCCGCCGAAAATCAAACCGGCGCCGGTGCCCCGCGCCGCGCCAATCGCGCTCGTCCCGGCCGTGGCGCCCGAAAAGCCGGAAAAGGTCACCGAAAGAGTGGTCGAAAAAGTGGTGGAAAAACCGCGGGCCCGCGCCCGGCGCGGAGACAGCTCCGCGGATGCCGCGCGAGTTTGCGAAGTGACCGCGGTGGTGTGCGATCTCGCGAACAAGCACGATATCGCGGAGGAATGCGAGCCGGCCATGTTTGCCGACATCACGGAAAGATTCATCGCGCATGTGACCCAGGCGTTGCGCGCGGAGGGCGCCTACATCGAATCCGCGGGAGGCGAGGGGGTCGTCGCCATTTTCGGTTACCCGGAGAGCGACAAGCAGCACGCGGAAAAGGCGACCCGCAAAGCGATGGCGCTCACCCAGTCGTTTTCCGACTCCAACAAATCAAGCAAAGTGGACGCGCTCCGGAACGCGGGACTCCACGCCGGGGTCAGCTCCGGGTCGATGATTATGGCGCCGGTAAAAAACAATGGGCAACGCAACCTGCTGGCGACCGGTGAGCCAGTCGAATTGGCGCGACGGTTCTGTATCGCCAATCGCTTTTACGGCTCGCGCGTTTTGCTCGGGCCGCGCACATTTGAGCTGGCCAGCAAGATTCTCGTGGCGCGCCCGATCGATTTCCTGAGCGGCGTCGATGTGCGCGAGCGGCATGAGATTTATGAGCCGGTAGCCCTGGCCCTCAACGCTTCGCGCGAGATCATTACCCGGCGCGACGCTTTCTGGAATGGCGTGGTCCTTTACCGGGAAAAGCGCTGGGCCGAAGCGTATTCGCAATTTCAAAACGCCCGTGGGCCCGAAGGAGAAGAGGATCGGCCGCTTCAGTTGTATCTCCGCCGGCTCGAGCCGCTCGCCCTCCAATTGACCAACACGCCGCTAGACGAGTGAGGTTTTTTCTCCGCCCTTGAGGAAGACCGAATATCCCTCGGCGATCCGGGATTTGATCGCGCAGCTCCGGCAAATGCCGGGAATCGGTCCGCGCTCCGCGGAACGCATCGCGCTCTGGATTGTCCAGGCGCGTGGCGATCAGCCGGAAAAGATTTCGAGCGCGATCGCCACGACCCGGGAAACGGTCCGCCCCTGTCCGCGCTGCGGATTTTTCACCATGGAAGAAGTGTGCGGGATTTGCTCGGACACAACCCGCGCGGCGGACCTGCTTTGTGTCGTGGAACAGGCGACGGATATTCTTCCGCTCGAAAAAACGAGCGCGTTTCGGGGGCGCTACCACGCGCTGGGCGGGCGGATTTCTCCGCTCGACCATGTCGGTCCGGACGATTTGCGGATCAAGGAATTGCTGGCCCGGGTGGAAGCTGAAAAATTCTCGGAGATCATCCTGGCCCTGTCCGCCGATGTGGAAGGCGAAGCGACGACAAATTACCTGGTCGAATTGCTCAAGCCGTTTCCGGTAACGTTGACCCGGATTGCGCACGGTCTTCCCGCGGGCGGGGGATTGGAGTCCGCGGATGAGTTGACGCTGTATCAAGCTTTGTCCGGGCGAACGAAGCTTTGAATGAAGTGACGAGTGACGTGTGACATGTGAAGTGAGGGGACGCGGCGAGAGTCGAACTTGTCACTTGTCACAATCAGAGCGCCGTTGCCACCAACTCGCCGGCCTGCGATCATTCGTCGTTTTCCCCAGATGGATTAGAGAGCCCCACTCATGAACGCAGCGTCAAAACTCATCTCAATCATCCTGGCGATAATTCTTGGCGCGTCGGCATACGGGCAGCCATCCGCGAAGTTCCCTAAAATTCTACCGGCTGATTACGGACATGGCAGTGGCCTCGTCTTGATGGACGTCGACTACAATACAGGAAAGGTCACGTCCGCCCGCATGTTGGAGAGCACCGGATATCCTCGTTGTGACGCGGAGGCCCTTGCTGCCTTTCGGAAATGGCGCTTTAAGCCCCATACGCGGAGTCCGGTAAAGACGCCGATTACCTTTCATCGACCCGGAAATTGTCGTTGAGTTCAACCACCCTCGACTCGCAGCCCCGCTACCTCGGGACGGGACAAGGCTTTGAAGAAAGTGACGTGTGACATGTGACGTGAGGGGACGCGGCGAGAGTCGAACTTGTCACTTGTCACTCGTCACATGTCACTCTTTCTTTCCCCATGTCCTGCGCGAAGATCGATCCGGCCCTGCACCAGGCGCAAAAGCCGCCCTGGATCAAGGTGCGCTTGCCGTCGAACCCGGTCTTCTTTTCGACCAAGGCGCTGATTTCCGATTTGCGTCTTCATACCGTCTGCGAAAGCGCGCAGTGCCCGAATCGCTGGGAGTGCTGGAGCCAGGGGACCGCGACCATGATGATCGCCGGCGACCGTTGCACCCGCGCCTGCGGCTTTTGCGCGGTGACCACCGCGAAGCCGTTTGCGCTCGAAGAGGACGAACCGGCGCGTGTCGCGGAGGCCGTGCGGCGGATGGGTTTGAAGCATGTCGTGATTACCGCCGTGGCTCGGGACGATCTGAAGGATGGCGGCGCGAACCATTTCGCGCGGACGATCCAGGCGATCCGCGAGATGGACGCGTCGGTGATTGTCGAAGTGCTGGTCCCCGATTTTCATGCTGAGGGCGAGCCGATCCAGACCGTGCTCGAGGCCGGTCCGGATATTTTCAATCATAACCTGGAGACGGTGGAACGGCTGACGCCGGTGGTGCGTTCGCGGGCAAAATATCGGACGTCGCTCGAGGTGTTGCGAAAAGCGAAGGAGCTTGCGCCGAAGATCGTGACGAAAAGCGGAGTGATGCTTGGCCTCGGCGAACGGGAGCCGGAGCTTTTCGAAACGATGGACGATTTGCGCGAGATCGGCTGCCAGGTGCTCACTCTTGGCCAATACCTCCGCCCGACTCCGCAGCATCTCCCGGTGGTCGAGTTCGTTTCCCCGGAGCGCTTTGAGGCTTACGGTGAAATCGCGCGCGCCAAAGGGTTCGCGCACGTCGCTTCGGGTCCGCTCGTCCGCAGCTCGTATCACGCGGCCGATTTCCACCCGGTCGTTCGCTGAAAATGGCGGCGCTTTCGGAAGGCGTTGCCATCAATCGGACCACGGTCGCGGCGATCATTCCCGCTTACCTGGAAGAGAAGCACGTCGGTGACGTAGCCCGGCGAACCCTGGCGCAACTCGATCAAGTCCTGGTGGTGGATGACGGCTCCCCGGATGCGACCGCGGAAAACGCGCGGGCCAGCGGCGCCCAAGTCATTGTGCACGAGCAGAACCGCGGCAAGGGCGAGTCGATCAAGACCGGCCTGCGCCACTGGCTCGAGCGTGGATACGAATATGTGATGATCCTGGACGGGGACGGCCAGCATTTACCCGAGGAAATCGAACGGTTCCTGGCCGCGGCCGCGGCCACGTCCGCCGGACTCCTGATTGGGACGCGGATGAACGACGTGCGCGACATGCCGCGGTTGCGTCGCGCGGTCAATCGATACATGAGCCGCAAGATCAGCCGGGTTTGCGGGCAGGATGTTCCGGATACGCAATGCGGGTTTCGGATGGTGCACCGCAGTGTCATTCCGGAATTACTGGGTGGCGCGGATCGCTTCGACTACGAGACCGAAATGCTGATCATCGCCAGTCGCAAAGGCTGCCGGATCGAATCGGTGCCCATCACCACGGTATATTCCGACGAAGTCAGCAGCATTCATCCGGTGCGAGACACCCTCCGCTTTTTCAAGCTGATGCGGCGGTATCGAAAACTGTAGGGGCGGACTATCCCGCGTAAGTCGCGATCGGCTTCAAGGAGCGGCGGTGTCTTCACCGCCGACCCCATAAGGCAAGCGACGCTGTCTGCTAATTCCAGACGGCGGTTTCAAACCGCCGCTCCTTGTCTTAGAAACCGCGCGGTCAAACCAGCCCGCGCCGGCGGAAATCGCCCATGTTTCCGCCGCTGGAGCGTTCGATGAGATCGATTGTGAATTTCAGCAAGCAAACTTCCCAGGCATCGTCCACGCCCTGGATGACGGCGCTGAGCGGTTCGTTGGAATGTTCGATCTGCCGCCTCGTTCGTTCGACGACTGCATCCATGCTGTCGCGGACGGTGTTTTCCACGACATCGGTCTTGCGGAATTGAAATCCGTAGCGGAGCACCGCCATGTTGCGGGTGCGTTCCCGGAGTTGCTCGACATATTTTTCGGCCTTTTCGCCAAACCCTTCCAGGAGCAGCCGGCAGTAATGGTCGGGAGTGAGAATCTGCGGACGCTCGGCGTGGATCCGTCCGTCGCGCACCCGGATTTCGTTCACTCGATCCATCAATTCCGAGATCAGGTAGAACCGGAAACTGGTGCTGCCAAAGCTGGCGATCTGCTGTTGCGGCGCCACGATGACGCGCGTGTTTTCGATCGCATATTGGAAATCGTCTTCAGTCATGGCTGCGGCGTCTACGGTAATCGCGGACGGCCGTAATTGGTAGGGCAAGGTGGATCGAGCGCTACGTCGCTCGATGAGTGCAGCGTCACTGTGGAAATTCGCTGCTGAAAAGAGTTAAACGCGCCAAAAATCGCGCGACGTAGCGCGCGATCCACCTAATGCGCGGCGCGGGCTACCGGTTCGGCGATTGGTTCTGCGCGGTCGGAGCGCCAGCGCCAGATGGCTTCGGCGGTAAATATGATCAGGGCGACCCAGATGAAGGTGAACGTGATCAGATGCGCCCGGGTGAAAGGTTCGTGATACAGGAAAACGCCCAGGAAAAAGCTGAAGCTTGGCGCCAGGTATTGGAGAAAGCCGAGGGTGGTGAGCCGGAGATGGCGAGCGGCATGGCCAAACCAGACCAGCGGGACCCCGGTGACGATGCCGGTGCTGACGAGGAGCGCCGCCATCGACCAACCGTTGGAGCTGAACGCGGAATGGCCGGCAAATTGGAGGTAAAGCAACCACGCCGCGGCGACGGGAGTAAGCAGGGTCGTTTCGAGAAACAAGCCCGGGATCGGGCGCACACCGGATTTTTTTCGAAGCAATCCATAAAGGCCGAACGAAACGCAGAGGGTGAGCGCGAGCCAGGGAAAGCGGCCGTAGCCCAGCGTGAGATTCAGGACTCCGACGAGCGCCAGCAGGACCGAGATCAGTTGCGGGCGGGTGAGCCGCTCGCGCAGAAACGTCGCACCCAGGAGGACATTCATGAGCGGCGTCATGAAATATCCGAGGCTCGTTTCGATGACGCGTCCGACGTTCACCGCCCAGATGAAGCAAAACCAGTTCACGGAGATGGCGAGGCCGCTGGCGAGGCAGTATAACAGCGCCCGGCGCGATCGAATGGCCTCGCGAACCTCAGGCCAACGCCCTTGCCAACTCAGCAATCCGACGAGGAAACCGGTCGTCCAAACGAAGCGGTGCGCCAGGATTTCGGAGGCCGAGAGGCTGGTGAAAAGCTTCCAGTAGACCGGAATGAATCCCCAGGCGCCGAAGGCCGCGATGCCGGCGATGAGTCCGGACCGGTCTTCGCGCGCTGCGCCGGCATTAGTTGGAGAAGACATCGGTGAGATTGTAGAGGCGCTTGGGCCAGGCGCCTAAGTAATTGAACAGGCGCTTGGCACAAGCGCCTCTACATTCTAAAAGCGATTGCCGAGGGAATGAATGCCAGAAAGTTTTTTTCCGAACTCAAGCGGCGCAAGGTCTATCGCGTCGCGGTGGCCTACGCGGTCCTGGCCTGGCTGCTGATCCAGATCGCGACGCAGGTCTTTCCGTTTCTTGAGATTCCGGCCTGGATCGTTCGGCTCATTATTATAGGGCTCGCCCTCGGCTTGCCCGTGGCGCTGCTGTTGTCCTGGTTGTTCGATTTGACGCCGGCCGGCATTATCCGGACCGAAGAGATCGAGCCGGCGAAAGACGCGATGCCGGTCGCGAAGTCTCCGCCTCCGGAAAAAAGCATCGCCGTTCTGCCATTCGAAAATCTCAGCGACGACCAGCAGAACACCTACTTTGCGGATGGAATTCAGGACGACATTCTCTCCAATCTCGCGAAGGTGGCGGATCTGAAGGTGATCAGCCGCACTTCGGTGCGCCAGTATCGGACCGGCACGCGCAACATTCGCGAAATCGGTGAAGCGCTCGGGGTCGCCTATATCCTCGAGGGAACAGTGCGGCGGGAGGCGAACCGGGTGCGGATCAATGCGCAATTCATCGATGCCCGGACTGATCTCCACGTCTGGAACGATACCTTCGACCGCGAGATCACCGATCTGTTTGCGCTTCAGACTGAGCTGGCGCGGCGCATCGCTTTCGCCTTGCGCGCCAATCTTTCGCCAGAAGAAAAAGTCCGCCTGCAAACCCATCCGACAAGCGATCTCGAGGCTTACGATTTGTTTTTGCGGGCCCGCGACCTTTTTCGCTGGAGCGGGTCCGGCGATCCGCGCGAAAATGGCGAGCGCGCCTTGAAGTTGCTCGAAGAAGCCGTGGCGCGCGATCCGCATTTCGCGCTCGCCCATTGTCTCACCTCGCGGTTTCACGCGGAGCTTTTCTGGTTCGGGTACGACCGAAGCCGGCAACGCCTGACGCAGGCAAAGCTTGCCGCCGACACGGCGTTGCGGCTGCAACCGGACTCGAGCGATGTCCGCCTGGCGATGGCCTACTATTATTATTACGGCTACCGCGACTATGAGCTGGCGCGGACGGAGCTGGCCATTGCGCACGCGGCGGCGCCCAACGACGCCGAAGCCTGGGATGCGGCCGCGGCTATCGATCGTCGCCAGGGCCGGTGGGACGACGCGATTTCCAATTTCGAAAAGGCCAAGGAACTCGATCCGCGTAATGCTTCGGTGCTCTGGAACCTGGCGGAGACTTACGCCTGCGTGGGCCGGAGCGAAGAGTCGACGCGAGGATTTGCGATTGGGAAGGAGGCAAATGCGGATGCGCATTTGTTTACTTTGGCGCAAGCGGCAATTGCCTTTAGAACCCAGGGGAACCTTGAGCCGCTCTGCACGGTCCTCTGTTCCATTCCGCCCGATTTCGATCCGGGCGGCGGCGTAACGAACATCGCGGTTCGCGTTTATCTTTCAGCGCGGGATTACGATGAGGCTGAGCGCTGGCTGAGGAAATCGCGGTACGCCCGGCTTAACGATATCGGCGTCGGCGGGTCCGCGAGCATTTTGGACGGGTACACATTTCCAAAGAGTTGGTATGAAGGGCTGATCGAGCGGGCTCGCGGGAATGCGGCCGGGGCCGAGAGCGCCTTTGCCTCCGTGCAACAAATCGTGGAGGAGGATCTCGCGAAAGCGCATGACGACGTGAAAGTCATCGCGATGCTCGGCCTGGTCCTGGCGATGCGCGGCAATTACCAGGAGGCGATCGCCGCTGGCCGGCGGGCGACTGAATTGCTCCCGATTTCGAAAGACGCGTTCGACGGGCCGCTCATCGCCACAAAGCTGGCGGTGATCTACGCGCACTCAGGCGAACTGGATCGCGCGCTGCAATTGCTCGCGGAATTAATCAAGGTCCCGAATGGCCCGACGCCCGGCACGTTGCGAGTCGAGCCCGAATGGGATCCGTTGCGCGGCGATTCGCGATTTGAAGACATTCTAGGAAAGTGACGCTGGAGCCGGCACGCCATCGTGCCGGGCAGGGGAATCAAGGCTGCGGGCGGCGCGTACTCCGAACGGCTCGATGGCGAGCCGTCTCCAGGCTATTTTCCAGCCGGCGTCGCTTGCTGAAAGAGCGGGAGATATTCGCCGTAGCCTTCCTCCTTCAGCTTTTCCAGCGGAATAAAGCGGAGCGCGGCTGAATTCACCTGGTAACGCAAGTTGGTCGGCGGCGGGCCATCATTAAAAACATGCCCGAGATGCGAATCGCTTTTTTTGGCGCGCACCTCGGTGCGGGTCATGCCGTAGCTTTGATCGACTTTCTCGACGACGTGTTCGGGCGCGATTGGCTTGGTGAAACTGGGCCAGCCGATGCCGCTGTCGAACTTGTCGGTGGAAGAGAAGAGCGGCTCATTGGTGATGATGTCAACGTAAATGCCGGGGTGAGTTTCGTCCCAGTAGGAATTTCGAAACGCGGTTTCCGTCCCGTTTTCGCGGGTGACGTGATATTGTTCCTGACTCAGCAATCGGCGAAGATCCCGGTCGGGCGGCACCGGGACCTCGAGCGGGTGGAGCCTTTCACTGATTTTCATTTCCTGGGCGTGGCTCCAGAAAATGAGGCCGATAGCCAGACCAATGGCGACCATTATTGCACCGATAAAAGTGAGACGCGAAGCGAGTGACGATGGATGAACGATCCTGGTCATCTTAAAGACGGAATAAAACCCTTCCTGAGAAAACGCATTCCCCCAGTGCGTTACGTAATTGATACCCCTGATTGATTCGCAAGCAGCCGGTGAAATGGCCGGGGCAATTCCAGTAGAAAAAATCGCTAATCGTCGGTCCGGCCCGCTTCGGGGACGCGAATGTAGCGGCGGAAGAGGAGGAGGCCGACCGGGGCGACAGAAGCGGCGAGCGCGAAGACGAGCCACATGAGATCGGAACGGCGCGGGCCTTCGGCGGGGCAGAATGCGGCCAGAATCCAGCCGCTCGTGCCGACCAGCAGTTTGCCGATAAGGAAAGGAAGGTAGGCGAGCGCGCCGTAGGAGGCTTCCTGCCCTTTCGGCGCGATGGCGGCGGCATACTCGTAAACGCGGGGTGAATAGAAACATTCGCCGATCGAGAACACGATCAGGTAAAGCGCGGCCATGATGTAATAAGGATGGATTGCTCCCTCCAGCCCGAGATAGCTGTGACCCAGCCACTGACCGAGGCCGCTATCCGTCGCCACGGCAAACCAAGGCGGCGGCAACGCCATGATAAAGACTCCCGTCGCGCAGATTGCCCCGCCGACTATCACCATAAGATAAGCTGAAAACCGCTGGGTGAGCGCGCCGATAACTGGAACCAGAAAAATGACGATGATGGCGTTGATGTTGGCGAGCTTGCCCACCGGGGCGCGCGCTCCCAGTTCCCGGTCGCCGAACTTTGGAAAAACATAATCCATCTGCAGGAAGATGGCCTTGAGGAAGCCAATGAGCAGGAAGAAAAAGAGGATGCGCGCAAAAGCGGATTGACCCGCGAGCCGCTTGAACAACTGAACTGTCTCAACCGCACTCTGCCGGACGGTGTCCCAGATTCCGGGCAGGAATCCGGCGTTCGCCACGACCTTCTTCTCGCGCTCTTCATCTTCACCGCGCCGGAGGAAGTAAATCGCGGGGAAAATCACGATCTCGATGGCGAGGCTCACCATGAAAAGCTTCTGGTGCGTCGTAGGCTCGAACCCGAAGAGGGTAAAACGCGTATCGAGACGCCTGACGAAATCGAAAATGTAACCGGCGGCGAAGTAACCGACATTCATCACCATGTAGATGATGGAAAATGACATGGAGCGTTGCGCGGTGGTCGAGTAACGCCGAGTGGCCGCGAGAAGAACGGGCGTCCCGAGCGCCTCGCCGATCGCGAGGGGCAGAACGCCACCCAGGAGGGCGAGCCACGGAATCGTGGTCGTCACCATGACCGTCCGGGCGACGGTGCAAATCGCGACGCCGAGATAGAACGTTCGCTTAAGACCGATCGCATCCGTGAGCGAGCCGGCCAGCAGCGTGAAGATCGTCATGGCCGGCGCCCAGCCCCAGCCCACGAGCGCGCCCGCGGCCTGGTCGCTGAAGCCAAGATCCTTTGAGAGCCACAGGACCATCGTCTTGTTCGTGACCGAGTAGGCCACGTAGATCAGGAACTTGAGGAGGAACGTCAGCCAGAGCTCGCGTTGCGCGCCGCGGAGGACCGTGAATTTGCCGATGAAGCCGGCGAAACCGCCTGCCGGAGCGTGTTCTTCACCCGGGGTTATTTTTATTGCATTGCTCATCGGTCATCGCCGGAAAATCCAAATCCCAAGGTCCCAAATCCCAAACAATCCCCAAAATTCAATGACCAAATTAGTGCAGCGCCGATGTATTGAGATTTGAAATTTGAAACCTACTTGGAATTTGGATTTTGGGACTTGGGATTTACACCATGTTCGCGATGAAATCGCGCCCATCAAACGGCGCCAGGTCTTCGAGCTTCTCGCCGGTGCCGACAAAACGCGTCGGAAGACCGAGCTCGTCCTGGATTGCGATGACGATGCCGCCTTTGCCGCTGCCGTCGAGCTTGGTCACGATCAGACCGGTCAACCCGATCGCCTGGTGAAATTCACGCGCTTGCGAGAGCGCGTTGCTGCCGGTGGTCGCGTCCACGACGAGCAAGGTTTCGTCC
This sequence comes from Chthoniobacterales bacterium, assembly GCA_035274845.1. Taxonomy (NCBI): domain Bacteria; kingdom Pseudomonadati; phylum Verrucomicrobiota; class Spartobacteria; order Chthoniobacterales; species Chthoniobacterales bacterium. The sequence goes on along the minus strand of DATENU010000012.1, from coordinate 159,280 downwards.
GGCGCTTTCTCGTTTTGCTTCGCCAGGCTGCGTTTCACCTTGCTCAGCTCCGCCATCAGATTGCTTTTCGTGTGAAGCCGCCCGGCGGTGTCGCAGATCAAAAACTCGATGTTCTTGCGGTCCGCGGCCGCATAGGCCTCGTAACAAAGCGCGGCCGGGTCGGCGTTGTACTGGCCTCGGATCATTTCGACGCCGATGCGTTCGGCCCAGACTCCCAGCTGTTCGATCGCCGCCGCCCGAAACGTATCCGCGGCCGCGAGCATTACGCTGTGGCGATTGCGTTTGAAATAATGCGCCAGCTTTGCGGTCGAGGTCGTTTTGCCGGTGCCGTTGACGCCAACGATGAGAAGGACCTTCGGCCGCGCCGGGTGGGGAGTAATCGGCAACGGCGCCATCGGCAACACCCGGCCGATCTCGTCCCGCGCGACCTCGGCAATGTCGTTCGACGTGATCGTTGTCCGCTCGGCCCGCGCCTGGAGCGCCTTGATAATGCGCAACGTCATCGGCACGCCCAGATCAGCCCGGATCAACATCGCCTCCAGCTCATCCCAATCGACGGGACGCCCGGTAAACTTTTGGACGAGCGATTTTAGAAAATTCATTCGGCCGCCTCGGACTCGGGCGGCGCGGCTTCCCGCAACGGCCTTTTTAGATCGTCTTTCACGCGGTCAAGAATGCCGTTCACAAAACGCCCTGAGTCAGGACCGCCGAACGTCTTGGCCAGCTCAATCGCCTCGTTAATGGAAACCACCGGCGGGATGTCGTCCCGGTGGAGCATTTCGTAAATGGCCAGCCGGAGGACATTGCGATCGACGGCGGAGATGCGGCGAAAATCGTAGTTCTCGCAATACTTGCGGATGCGATCGTCGATTTCCGGCAAATGCGCGATCATGCCGTCGATAAGCGGTTGGGCGAAGGCCTTCACTCGCGGTGTAGCCGGGCAGAATTCCCAGAATTCGTCCATTCGCTCCGGGGCGCCGTCGCCATGGAGATCGCGCCAGAAATGAAATTGCACGGCCGCCTGCCGCGCTGCGCGCCGTTTGCCCATAATTATTTCGTCCGCAGATCGGCCAACACTTCACCCACCATCACCGCGGCGCGCGCCGCTTCCGTGCCACGATTGATCTTCGAGCCGAGGCAACGCTCGCGGGCCTGCGGTTCGTTCTCCAGGCTCAGGACGGCGTTGATAACCGGCACGCCGTAATCGATCGCGACCTTTTGGAGGGCGTCGGTAACGGAATGGGCCAGGTTCTGGGCATGGCTCGTTTTGCCCTGCAAAATCACGCCGAGCGCCAGAATCGCGTTCGCTTTTTTCCTGAGCGCGACTTCGCGCACGACCACGGGAATCTCGAACGCGCCCGGCACTTGATGGATGAAAATATCGGCCGACGGCGACAACGACCGCAGCTCGGCGACGGCGTGATCGACGAGTCCCTGGACATAAACCCGGTTAAACAAACTGGCCACGATCGCGAAATGCTGTTTGCGCCGGGAAGGGCGCGGCCGGTGCGGGGCGAGCTTGGACATTAAAGGGCGTGCCCCATTTTGGTCCGCTTGGTTTCCAGGTAGCGCGCATTGTGCGGATTCGCTTCGCTCCGAATCGGCACCTGTTCGACCATCTGGATTCCGTAACCTTCGAGCCCGACGACTTTCTTGGGATTGTTCGTCAGGAAGCGGAATTTGCGCACGCCGAGATCGAAAAGAATCTGGGCGCCCAGGCCGTAATCCCGCAGATCGGTGGCGAACCCAAGACGCGCGTTGGCTTCGACCGTATCGAGGCCTTCCTCCTGCAATTTGTAAGCGTGGATTTTGGCCGCGAGCCCAATGCCGCGACCTTCCTGCCGCATGTAAACGAGAACGCCGTTGCCTTCCTCGGCGATCTGCCGCAGGGCCGCGTGCAGCTGGTTCCCGCAATCGCAGCGGCGCGAACCGAACACATCCCCGGTGAGACATTCGCTGTGGACCCGCACCAGGGTCGCGCGCTCTTTGGAAATCTTGCCCATGACCAGGGCGAGATGGTGGGCGCCGTCGAGCCTGGATCGGTAAAGATGCAGGTCGAACTCGCCGTAATCAGTGGGCAATTTCACGATCTGCTCCGCCTCGACCAGCTTCTCGGTGAGGCGCCGGTGGGCAATCAGGCTTTGGATCGTGCAGATGCGCAGGCCATGTTTCTTCCGGAATTCCATCAGCTCGGGCAAACGCGCCATCGTTCCGTCGTCATGGAGGATTTCGCAGAGAACGCCAGCCGGCTGAAGGCCAGCCAGGCGCGCCAGATCGACCGCGGCTTCGGTATGTCCCGCGCGCCGCAGGACGCCCCCGTCCTTCGCGCGCAGCGGAAAGACATGACCGGGCTGAACCAAATCCTCCGGCGTCGATTTTGGATCGGCGATGGTCTGGATCGTAGCGGCCCGGTCATGGGCGCTGATCCCGGTCGTGACCCCTTTTGAAGCATCGACGGAGACCGTGAAATCGGTCCGATACATTTCCCGGTTTTGCGCCACCATCCTCTGCAGGCCCAGCTGCTCCGCCCGTTCGTTGGAAATCGGCACACAGATCAGGCCGCGTCCGTGCATCGCCATGAAATTAATCGTTTTGGGCGTCGCCTTTTCCGCTGCCATGACCAGGTCGCCTTCGTTCTCCCGGTCCGCATCGTCCGTCACGATGACGAGTTTTCCCGCGGCGATGTCCCGCACGACATCGTCAATCGCGTCAAATTCAAGAGATACTGGTGCTTCCGCAATCACCCGGCTAACATCACTTCCGTCTCCTCGATGGGCAAGCGGCTTGTGGTTCTGCTTCGCTCATCCCAGTTTTTCCTTGATCCCTTTAGGAGTGGCCTGCTTTGATCCGGTGCGTGATCCCCCGCGCCCTATGTCGCCGGCGAGCCGACTCCCATCAGGCCGGCACGGAGAATTCCCTTCCGGAATCTCGTATTTCTCCCTCTGGAATGCCATCGACCCATTTCCCTGGATTCCAGCAGTAACCTAACTCCATCACCCTACTTAGACCTCTATGCTTGATAGCATCGATACCATCATCGCTTTTGTAACCATCATGCTCGTCGTGAGCATCCTCATCACGGTGGCCGTCCAAATCGCGTCCACCCTGCTTAATCTTCGCGGCAAAAACCTGGTGAAAGGAATGATCCATACCGTGACCGTGATTATTCCCGGACTGGAGGACCGGGCCAGGGACCTGGTCAAGCAGATCCTGAGTGGTCCGCTTCTTTCCGATAGCAGCGTGCGAAAAAGCACGAAACGCGTGGCGTCGGCGGCGCGTCCCGATGAAGTCTTCGATGCGATTCACCGGATCGCGACGGGGAGGGTGCCCGCGGCTTTGCCGGAATTAAGGGAAAACGCGCGCCTTCTGCTTAAGGGACTGGGCCTAACGGATGCGGATTTGGAGCATGCCACGGCTCAAGTGGCAGCTGCGACTGGAGTTCAAGAGGTGACAAACACCGTCAAGCAACTGAAAGACAATGCCGCCGCGGTAATTCAGCAGCTGCCTCCGGAACAACAAGCAACTGTCCAGGCGGCAGTCTCGGCGATTTCGGATCGGCTTAATTCCTATGAAACCGCGGCCGTCCAGCAACTCCATCAGAATGCGGCCGCCGTCGCTCAAGCCGTGGAAGCCGCCTACAAGAAGTTTAAGTATTGGTTCGAAGTTGGCCAGGAAAGGGCGCAGCAATGGTTTACCACGCACACGCGTTGGTGGACGGTTGTTTTTGCCATCATCTTTGCCTTCTGGTTTCAACTCGACACCATCGAGATCTACAAGCTTGTCTCGACCAATCGGGCCGTTCGGGATGCTTTAGTCGCCCAATCCACCAATGTGACCAGGCAGGCGGAAAAAATCCTGGGCGACAGCTCCACCGTCCTGCAACAGGCCTTTAATACCTGGAAAACCGGCTTGTCAGACGACAAGGCAAAGACGGCGGTGGAGAAGGTCGCTGTTCCCGCTACCGACACCCGGGAGCGCTTCCAGCAAAAGGTGAAAGAAGCCCTGGACCAAGCCGGTGTCGCTGACGCGGAGAAGCTGTTGGCAGACCTGGATAAGACGATTGATGAGACGGTTCAGACTTCTGTGCAGGCCTCCACCAAACAGCTCAGCGAGGTAAAGCTCGATCTCGACCATACCGGTTTCGCCCTTGTTCCACTCAATGGGAAAGGACGATGGGGAGACAGTTGGTCCGATGGGTTCTTAAAACATCTCTGGGGGATGATCTTCTCCGCCGCGCTCCTAAGTTTAGGGGCTCCCTTCTGGTTTAATGCCCTCAAGAGCATGGCCAGCCTGCGCACCAAAGTGGCGCAAAATATTTCCACCGAACAGGAAGGGGAAAAAGCCCCGCCGGGAGCCACCAATCCTCCAGCTCCGGGCCCTGGGAAAGCGCCTGCTCCACCTCTTCCCCAAACGGTCGCGCCGGCCACCGTCCTGCCTACGACTTGAAATCGAACGCCCTTAGCGAACGAACGAGATCCAGCCCTGGCTTTACACCTCTGCGGCCTGCTCGAGAGCCGGCAGCGCCGCGCGCAAGGCCACTTCGGTCCGGGCGTGCACGTTGAAAAGCGGCTCGCCCTTTTCCACCTGTTCGCCAATCTTCTTTATCCCGGAAAATCCCACGGCGAAATCGATCGCGTCCTCGTTCCTTGCCCGGCCGCCGCCCAGGAGGAGCAAAGCCCGGCGGATAGATTCGGCGTCCATTTTTTTCACTTTCCCCGACGACTTGGCTGCGAAGGGATGGATGATCGGGGCGCAGTGGATTTCGCCGAGCTTCTCCAGCGACGACGCGTCACCGTCCTGCGCGTAAACGAGGGAAATAAATTTTTTCCAGGCCGTTCCATCCTTGAGCCAGGTCTCAAGGCGAGCGCGCTTCGCTTTGGAAACCTGCTCAGCCAGGTCGAGCACAAGTTTCACCACGTCCTTCGGGCCTCCGCCGCGCAGGACTTCCACGCATTCGGCGATCTCGAGCGCGTTGCCAACCGTGCGCCCGAGAGGTTCCTTCATCGGGCTGAGAACATGCCGGACTTGCACGCCCATGAGCTTGCCCACTTTCGTCATGGCCGCCGCGAGTGCTTGTGCGGCCTTCCGTGTTTTTACGTACGTGCCGCTCCCGAACTTCAGGTCGAGAACGAGACGATCCAGATTCTCGGTGATCTTCTTGCTCAGGATGCCGGCCACGATCAGGGGCTCGGACGGCATTGTTCCGGTCGTGTCACGCAACGCGGCCAGTTTGGTCTCCGCCGGGCAGAGGTCCGCGCTTTGTTCGATCACGAATACCCCGATGCTCTGGAGCTGGGCGCGGGCCCGGCGATCGTCGAGGCGACTATTGAATCCCGGGATGCTTTCGAGCTTGTCGAGCGTTTCACCGGCATTGCCCGGGCCGCGTCCCAAAATCATCGGCACCCAGTTTTCATCGCAGGCCAGCAACGGCGCCAGGATCAAAGAGGCCTTATCGCCCACGCCGCCCGTGGAATATTTGCCCACTTTCGGCGGCGAATCCGCCGGATATTCCAGGACGCTCCCGCTCTCCATCATCGCGGTAGCAAGATGGCGGGTTTCCGCGGGCGCCATCCCGTTGAAAAAGACCGCCATGGCCCAGGCGGCCATTTGGTGCTCGGGGACCTCTCCGGTGGTGAATCCGGAAATGAGGTCGGAGAGTTCCTCTGCGGTTAGTTCCTGACCTTCGCGTTTCTTTTCGATGAGACTGGGGACGTGCATTTTATGCGTTCTACCATAGCTATTTCGATGCCCGCGAAACTGCCCATTATTACGGCCCGGAGGTGAGCCGCACGGCCTGAAAAATCGAGGTCTGACCGCCCACGACGCGGTTATCCCGAGAAGTGAGGATTGCGTATCGGGCCAAAACAGAAAATGGTAGGCAAACACTCCTTTGTGGCCGTGCAAAAATCCGACAAAATATTCGTCGCCGGCCACCGGGGCCTGGTGGGCAGCGCTGTCGTCCGCAGACTTGAGCAAGATGGGTTTGCCCACATCGTCACCCGGACTCGAGGGGAACTCGACCTGCGTAACGCCGCCTCCGTCGCTCAATTTTTCGCGGCGGAGAAGCCCGCGTTTGTCATCCTGGCCGCGGCGAAAGTGGGAGGCATCAAGGCCAACAACGATTCGCCCGTGGAATTTCTCCTCGAAAATCTCGAGATGCAGAACAATGTCGTCCGGGCCGCCTACGAAACCGGCGTGCAAAAGCTTCTTTTTTTGGGGAGCTCCTGCATCTACCCAAGAATGGCGCCCCAGCCGATTCCCGAAAGCGCGCTCCTCAGCGGGCCCCTCGAACCGACCAACGAGGGCTACGCGATCGCCAAGATTGCCGGGATCAAGCTTTGCCAGGCCTATGCCCGGGAGTACGGCGCCAATTTCATTTCCGCGATGCCGACAAATCTTTATGGGCCTAACGACAACTTCGACCTGCTTTCCTCGCACGTGGCAGCGGCTCTCCTGCACAAGGCCCACATCGCCAAACTGGAAAACGCTCGCGAGCTGGTGGTCTGGGGCTCGGGCCGGCCGCGCCGGGAATTTCTTCACGTGGACGATCTGGCCGCCGCCTGCGTTTTCCTCCTGGAGAAATATGACAGCCCCGAAGTGATTAATGTCGGTTGCGGGGAAGACATCTCGATCAGCGAGCTGGCCGGCTTGATCTGCGAGGTCGTCGGCTTCAAGGGCGAGCTGGCCTGGGACACAACCAAGCCCGATGGCACACCGCGAAAGTTGCTCGACGTTTCGAAGATTCACGCGCTTGGCTGGCGCCACCAGATCGGTTTTCGCGAGGGTCTCAGGCGGACTTACGAATGGTTTCTGGAAAACAAACGATGAAAGGGCCACGCGTGGGGGTGGTCGGCGTCGGCCATATCGGGAAAAATCACGCCCGGCTTTATGCGGAGTTGGCGGGGGCGGGTTTCACGGCGATTTATGACAGCGACCGCGCCGTGGCCGAGCAGCGCGCGGCCGAATTCGGAGCCAAAGTGGCGGGATCGCTGGAGGAATTTGCGGGCCTGGTCGATGCCGCTTCGATCGCTACGCCGACGAACACCCATTTCGAGATCGGCAGCGAACTTCTGCGGCGCGGGAAGCATTTGCTGGTCGAAAAGCCGATTGCCCACAATACCGCGCATGCCAGCGAGCTGGCGGCGCTGGCCGCGGCGCGCGGACTGGTCCTTCAGGTCGGCCACGTCGAGCGATTCAACCCGGTCCTGGGCGCGCTCGAAAAACGCCTCACCAACCCGCGGTTCATCGAGGCGCATCGGCTGTCGCCCTATCCAAATCGCAGCACCGATATCGGCGTTGTTCTCGATCTGATGATCCACGATCTCGAAATCATTTTGCACCTGGTGCGCGCACCGGTTGAAAGCATCGATGCCGTCGGCGTGCCGGTGTTGAGCCGCGGCGAAGACATTGCCAATGCCCGGATCCGCTTTGAGAACGGCTGCGTCGCCAACATTACTTCGAGCCGGATCAGTCCGGAACAGATGCGCAAGATCCGCGTGTTCCAGGAGGATGTTTATCTTTCCCTCGATTACCAAAACCAGAGCGGCGAAATCTACCGGCGAACGGCGAAAGGTCTCGAGCGTGACGCAGTTGAGATTGAGCGCGAGGAACCGTTGAAGCGCGAGCTCGCCGCCTTTCTCGAATGCGCCGCTACCGGCCGGGCTCCGAAAGTCTCCGGCTTTCAGGCCGCCGCCGCCCTGGAGCTGGCCGTCGAAATCACAAAGCGGATCGATTCCGGAGCGCGTGGCTAGGCGACTTTATTTCGTCGCGGGCGAGGCCAGTGGGGATGAGCATGGCGCGGCCTTAATGCGGGCTCTGCGGGATCTCGCGCCGGATTGCGAGTTTCAGGGCCGGGGCGGTCCTCGCATGAAGACAATCGCCGGGGAGAGATTTAACAATTGGATCGATGCCGCGGCGGTCGTCGGGCTCTGGGAAGTCGTGCGGCGATATCCCTATTTCCGCAAGCAATTTGACGAAACCCTGCGCGAGATCGCGGCGGCCCAGCCGGATGCGGTCGTGTTGATTGATTATCCCGGGTTCAATCTGAGGCTCGCGCGGACCCTGCGTGCGCACGCACCCGGAACGAAAATTATCTACTACATCAGTCCCCAAGTCTGGGCCTGGAATCGCGGCCGGATCTCGCAAATGGCGCGCTACCTCGACCTGATGCTCTGCATCTTTCCGTTCGAAGCCGAGCTCTACAACGCCTCCGGGTTGCGCACGATCTTTGTCGGCCATCCGATGATCGAGAATCTCGCGCAGCGTCGCACGGGCGAACCCCGCGATCCCAACCTGGTCGGGCTTTTTCCCGGCAGCAGAGCGCGCGAGGTGAAGAAAATTTTCCCGATCATGCTCGAAGCCGCGGCAGAGATCGCAAAGCAACGGCCGGAATCTCGTTTTGAAGTCGCGGCTGCCTCCGAAACCCTGGCGCGCGAAATCAACCGGATGAGCGCCGCTGCCTCTCTCGGGGACCGGTTGCGAATCGTGACCGCGGACAGCTCCGGAACCATGCAGCGCGCCTGTGCCGGAATGGTCGCCTCAGGCACTGCCACCCTGGAATCGGCCTACTTCCGAATGCCGTTCGTCCTGGTTTACAAAGTTTCCTGGCCCACCTATTTCGCCGCCCGGCTCGTTATTCGAACAAGATTTCTCGGGATGCCGAATGTCCTGGCCGATCGCGAAATCGTTCCTGAATTTCTCCAGCACGAGGCCCGGCCGCGAGCGATCGCGGCCGCCACCCTGAAGCTTCTGAACGATCCGGCGGCCCGGCAGAAAATGGTGACGGAGTTCGACGCCATCATCGATAAGCTCGGTGAAGCCGGGGCCAGCGGAAAAGCCGCGCGGGCGATCCTGGAGGAGTTGGGAGGGGAGCATTAGCCACGGATGAACACGGATTGCCACGGACGGAAAGAATTGAAACAATCTTCATCCGTGTTTCATCCGTGTTAATCTGTGGCTAAAGAATTCCCGATGTCTTCCGAGATGCTGAGGATCCGCAATTTCATCGACGGCCAATTTCTCGAACCGCTTGGCGGCAAATATCTCGAGAATATCGAGCCCGCGACAGGAAAGCCCTACTCCCAGGTGCCCGACAGCGAGGCCCGCGACGTCGAGCTGGCCGTGGCCGCGGCGGACAAAGCTTTTCCGGAGTGGTCGAAGACACCTGCGGCTGATCGCTCCCGCATTCTGCTTCGCATCGCTGACCTCATCGAACGCGACCTCGAAAAACTCGCCCGCGCGGAATCGATCGACACCGGCAAGCCGCTCTCGCTCGCCCGGTCGCTCGACATTCCGAGGGCGGCCAGCAATTTCCGTTTCTTCGCCACCGCGATTCTTCACACCGAAAATGAAGCGCACGTCACCGACGGCGTGGCGTTCAATTACACCCTGCGCCAGCCGCGTGGGATCGCCGGATTGATCTCGCCCTGGAATCTGCCGCTTTATCTGTTGAGCTGGAAAATTGCGCCGGCCATTGCCGTTGGGAATACCGCCATCGCCAAGCCGAGTGAGCTCACGCCGATGACGGCATTTCTTCTCTGCGAGCTGTGCGCGGAAGCGGGTTTGCCGAAGGGCGTCCTCAACGTCGTGCATGGCACCGGGCCCAACGTCGGCGCGGCCATAACCGCGCATCCAAAGATTGGCACGATCTCGTTCACTGGCGGTACCGTCACGGGCCGCAAAGTTGCGGAGACGTCTGCGCCGTTGTTCAAGAAGGTCTCGCTCGAGCTCGGGGGGAAGAATCCGAACATCATTTTTGCGGATGCCGATCTGGAGGCCGCGATTGCCGGCAGCGTCCGGTCGTCCTTCGCGAACCAGGGCCAGGTTTGTCTCTGCGGCTCGCGCGTTTTCGTCGAACGCTCGATCTACCACGATTTCGTCGATCGTTTCGTCGGGAAGGTCGGCCAGTTGAAGCAGGGGGACCCGCTCGACGAAAAAACGGAGCAAGGGGCGATCGTGAGCCAGACCCAGCTCGACAAAGTGAAGTTCTACGTCGACCTCGCGCAAAAGGAAGGTGGCAAAGTGGTTCTCGGCGGGAAAGCGCCGGAATCGATTAACGATCGTTGCCGCGCAGGCTATTTTTTCCCACCGACTGTCCTTACCGATCTCCCCGTTTCCTGCCGGACAAACCGCGAAGAAATCTTCGGCCCGGTCGTCACCATCACGCCGTTCGACAGCGAGGAGGAAGTGGTCGGCTACGCGAACGACAACGAATACGGCCTGGCTTCGAGCGTTTGGACCCAGAATCTCAGCCGCGCCCACCGCGTTGCCGAAAAGATCCATACCGGCACCGTTTGGATAAACTGCTGGCTCGTCCGCGACCTGCGCGTCCCCTTCGGCGGCATGAAACAAAGCGGCGTCGGCCGTGAAGGCGGCGAAGAAGCCCTCCGCTTCTTCACCGAGCCCAAGAACGTCTGCATCGCGAAATGATGAATCGAAAAGAGCCGTTAGTTTTTCTGCTACTGACGGCATGGGTGGTCGGAACGAGTAGCGCGCAGACAACGGAAAACAGGCCGACGAATTCTTCTTCGCGAATTCAAAACTACACCTTGGAGAAGGTCGTGTCGCATCACGCCCGGGTTCAATACGTCTTGTCTCTGCCGAAGGGATATGCTGGAAACTCGGATCGGTATCCGCTCATTCTCTATCTTCATGGCGGGTCGGTTCGTGGCAGCGACATCACCAAAATGAAGCGCTTGGGCGTAGCGCAGAAGGCCGAAGCTGATCCGAACTTCCCTTTCATCGTCGTGTCGCCGCAATGTCACCCGGGAGAAATTTGGACGGATATGGACGGGCTTGCGGCTGTGGTCGATGAGGTTATGGCCACCTGCCGGGTGGACCCGGATCGCGTCTACGTCGCCGGACACAGCATGGGGGGGCGGGGCGCACTTTACGCGGCTTACAAAATGCCTGGACGTTTTGCCGCGGTATTGTCATTGAGCCCGGTTTGCCCGATCACAGGATGGGCCGAGAAACTTTCTGCGATTCCGCTCTGGGTGTTTCATGGTGCGAACGATCAATTCACGACGGTCAAGGAAATCAAGGAATTGGTCGACGCGGTTGTCGCAGCTGGCGGCCATCCGCAGTTCACCCTTTTCCCCGATCGCGACCATTACATCCTCGATGTTTTCGATCGCCCCGACGTGCTCAAATGGCTGGCCGAGCAACGGAGGAAATCACCGCAATGACGGAGTGGGCCGAACAAGAAATCCGTTTTCATCCGCGTAATCCGCGGTTACAAATTTCTTCGAGCACCCGCCTTCGCTGACGCTACGGCGTGGCGGGCGAGGACGAGGACGATAACGACGGAGGATAAAACATGAGCGGAGTTCGAGTTTTGGTCGGGACGCGCAAAGGGGCCTTTGTCCTGACGGCGGATGGGAAGCGGGAGAATTGGGAAGTGAACGGGCCGTTTTTCGCGGGGTGGGAGTTGTACCACCTGAAAGGCTCACCCGTGGATCCAAACCGGATCTACGCGTCGCAGACGAGCGGATGGTTCGGACAAATTATTCAACGGTCGGATGATGGCGGGAAAACCTGGTTCCAGCCCGGGCTCGCCCCAGGGGAACCGACGACCACCCCCGACGGAATGCCGAAAGGGGAGAGCAACAAGTTCGCCTACGATGTTTCACCGGAAACCGGCAAGCCACTCACCTCCCACATGTGGTACGACGGCACCCAGCATCCTTGGGAATTCAAACGGGTCTGGCATCTCGAACCGTCGCTCACCGATCCCAATCACGTGTATGCCGGCGTGGAAGACGCCGCCTTGTTCGAGTCTAAGGACGGCGGCCAAAACTGGCGGGAGCTGCCCGGTTTGCGCGGACATGGTACGGGGCCGCAGTGGCAGCCGGGCGCGGGCGGGATGTGTCTGCATTCGATCCTGCTCGATCCTAAGAACCCGCGGCGAATTTTCATCGCGATCTCGGCCGCGGGCGCCTTTCGAACCGACGACGGCGGCCAGACCTGGAAACCAATCAACCAGGGTCTCCATTCGCAATACATTCCCGATCCAAAAGCGGAAGTCGGCCACTGCGTTCATCACATCGCCCTGCATCCCTCCCGTCCGTCGACGCTCTTCATGCAGAAACACTGGGACATCATGCGGAGCGATGACGCCGGCGACTCGTGGCGCGAGGTCAGCGGAAATCTGCCGACCGATTTCGGGTTCCCGATCGACATTCACGCCCACGAGCCGGAAACCATTTACGTCGTTCCGATCAAGAGCGACTCGGAGCATTTTCCACTCGACGGCAAACTGCGCGTCTATCGCAGCCGGAGCGGCGGGAACGAATGGGAGGAACTAACGAAGGGTCTGCCCCAGAAGGATTGTTACGTAAACGTGCTGCGCGATGCCATGGCAGTCGATTCGCTGGATTCGTGCGGAATTTATTTCGGGACCACTGGCGGACAGGTTTATTGTTCGCCGGATGGAGGGGATAACTGGAAAGCGATCGTGCGCGACTTACCCGCCGTCCTATCAGTAGAAGTGCAGACCTTGCGCTAACGCGCGGCGGTAAATCCCAAATCCCAGGGTCCAAATCTCAAACAAATCTCAATGGCCAACGAAATCACAGCGGGCGGCGAAACTCGGCTTTGGATTTTGGAATTTGAATCTTACCTGGGATTTGGAGTTTGGGATTTGGGATTTTGAAACCATGATTCGCATCGTCCTTCCACACCATCTCCGGACTCTCGCTCGCGTGACTGAAGAAGTTCAGCTCGACCTCGACGGTTCGGCGACGATCCATTCCGTGCTCGACGCTCTGGAAACCAAGTATCCCATGCTCCAGGGAACTATCCGCGATCACGGCACCCTTAAACGCCGCCCGATGGTGCGCTTTTTCGTCTGCGGCGAGGATTTGTCCCACGAATCGCCAGACACTCCATTGCCGGACGCCATCGCGAATGGGAGCGAGCCGTTCTTCATCATGGGCGCGATTGCCGGCGGGTGAAGAGACGGGCCGAACCTTAACCCCCAGGGATCCTATGAGACTGACCTTCTAATGGAGTTAAAAATATGCGCTGCCGATATCTGATCTGCCTTTTTATCCTGGCCGCAGCCACGCCCCTGTGCGCCGACACGAAAATCATCCTGCCCGATTCGAAAAAAGTTGCCGACGGAGAGAAGAACCCCTTTGTAGAAACCACGGTCCCAGGCGATTTCAAATCGCTTGATACGATCGTTTTCGCCCTCCTTACCCTCTCACCGCAGGCTCCGAATAAGAGCCTAACCGCACCATTCTTTCCGGAGTCGGTCGGAAGGGTGGCTTATGAGAAAAAGGGGCCGCTCTACCAGTATTTTCGGGGCGTTCGCAAAAAGGGAAAAACCGTGACGCTGCGTTTCTCGGGTGACGCGATGTTGTATCTCGATAGCCCCATCTCGCTTTCGCAATCGATTCAAGGAGCCCTGGAAAAGACAGTCAAATTGCACGCTCCGGATTGCAAAACGGTCGAGTACGAGGTCGACGGCCAGGTGGTCACGGAGTGGGACGCCTGAGGCTGTAACAGTGCAGCTCGTTTTCAAAACTTATTCTCTTATGATCTCAAGGCTTGCTTCCAGGTTCTTTTTTCTTAATTCCTAATTCTTACTTCCCATCATCATGTGCCGAAATATCAAGACCCTGCATAACTTCCTGCCCCCGGCGACCCACGACGAAGTGCACGCCTCCGCGCTCCAGTTTGTCCGCAAGCTGAGCGGTTTCACGAGGCCTTCGAAAGCGAACGAAGAAGCCTTCAACCGCGCCGTGCACGACGTTACGCATGCCGCCGAACATCTGCTCGCGTCGCTCGTCAGCAACGCGCCGCCGCGCGATCGCGAGACTGAAGCGGCCAAAGCGCGAGCGCGTTCGGCGAAACGGTTTGCGATTCCCGAGCATCGCTACGCGTGAGCGTTTGGACTCTGACAACGAGGTGATTTCATGCCGGAATCGTTTGAAAGCTCACGCGCGCCGGAACCCGTCGGCGCTTTCCCCCATGCGAAGCGGGTCGGGAATTTGTTGTTTCTTTCCGGGATCGGACCGCGGGTGCGCGGGAGCAAGGAGATTCCCGGCGTAACGCTCGACGCGGCGCGCAACATCGTCAGTTACGACATCGAGACGCAATGCCGCGCCGTTTTTGAAAATGTGCGGCTCGTCCTGGAAGATGCCGGCGCGGGCTGGAACGACATCGTCGATGTCACGGTGTTCCTCACGAACATGAAAGACGACTTCGCAATCTATAACAAACTCTACGCCGAGTATTTCGCCGGGGAAGGAAAACCGAACCCGACCCGGACCACGATCGAAATTATCTCGCTGCCCACGCCGATCGCGATCGAGTTGAAAGTGATCGCGGCGTTCAAATAGGCGCGCGGCCATCAAACCGGCTTGCGTAATGTCTTTTCGAATCCTCGCGGCCGATCACACCGGAATCACGGTCTCGGACATCGAGCGCTCGCTCGCATTCTGGCGGGATGTTCTTGGATTTGAGCTTTCCCATCGTGCCCATCAAAAGGGCGAGCTCGCCGAACAGATTACCGGGGTTGCCGGGGCGGAGATCGTGATCGCGGTTCTCAAGGCGCCAGGACACAAGATCGAGCTGCTTGAATACCGCGCACCGATCGATCGCAAAAAACAGAATCACCTTCGTCCCTGCGATCTGGGCCATGTCCACATTGCGCTGACGGTGGAGAACCTCGAAGAAATCCTGGAGCGAATGGCGGATTCTGGCTGGAAAGCCGCCGGAAAACCGCAAACGCTGACCGTGGGTCCGAATGCCGGCAAGCGCGTCATCTACGTCCGCGACCCCGACGGGACGACTATCGAGTTGATGCAGATGCCGAGCTGAGAATTGGACCGCGGATGACGCGGATGGCACGGATAAGAGGCGGGGAAATTTAGCTTGCGGAACAGTGCTTTCCTTTTTGAATCCGCGAAATCTGCGTAATCTGCGGTTCAATGGATTTTTCTCCTGAGGAAGATTTCGCGCGCCAGATGGATGCGAACGATCCGTTGCGCTCGTTCCGCGAGAAATTCCATATGCCGTTGGGCAAGAACGGCCAGCCGCTCATCTATTTCGCCGGCAATTCGCTGGGTCTCATGCCGAAATCGGCGAGGCAGATTGTCGAACAGGAATTGGATGACTGGGCGCGGCTCGGCGTCGACGCGCACCTGGAAGCGGCCACGCCCTGGTATTCCTACCACGAGAATCTGCGTGAACCGATGGCGCGAGTGGTGGGGGCGAAGCAGGTCGAGGTGATCGCCATGAACAGCCTGACGGTGAATCTCCACCTGATGATGGCGACATTTTACCGGCCCACCGGGGCGCGCTTTAAAATCCTGATGGAAGACCCCGCGTTTCCTTCCGACAACTACGCGATCAAAACGCAGATCGTTCATCATGGGCTCACGCCGAAGGAGACGTTGCTCGTGGCGCATCCGCGCGAAGGCGAAGCGATCTTGCGCACAGAGGACATTGTCGAGTTAATCGAACGCAACGCTGATTCCCTCGCCTTGGTGCTGATCGGCGCGGTGAATTTCTTCACGGGCCAGTTTTTTGATATTCCGGCGATCGCCGCAGCGGCGCGGAAACACGGCATCACCGTCGGCATCGATTTCGCGCATGCCGTGGGCAACGTGCCGCTGTCGCTGCACGATTGGAACGTCGATTTCGCCGTCTGGTGTTCCTACAAATATCTGAACTCCGGCCCAGGCGCGATCGCGGGCGCATTTGTCCACGAACGGCATGCGACCAACACGCAGTTGCCGCGCTTGGCCGGCTGGTTCGGCAACGATCCGAACACGCGCTTCCGGATGCAGCTTAATCCGGAATTCATTCCGGTTCCTTCCGCCGACGGCTGGCAGATCAGTAACCCGCCGATTTTCTCCATGGCGCCGCTCATCGCCTCGCTTGCCATCTTCGATGAGGCCGGGGGAATGGGGCCGCTTCGCGAGAAATCGAAGAAGCTCACTGGTTATCTCGAGTTTCTCCTGGAGCGCGCCGGGTCGGATCGCTTCACCGTGATCACGCCCCGCGAACCGGAGGCGCGCGGCTGCCAGCTCTCGATCCTGGCCCATCAGAATCCGAAGCGATTGCACGAAGAGCTTGAAGCGGCAGGAGTAAAAGCGGATTTCCGCGAGCCCAATGTCATCCGGGCCGCGCCGACACCGCTTTACAATTCGTTCCACGATGTCTGGCGATTCGCGCAGATCATGAGCGCACCTCGGTGAACGACGCGGAAGGAGTCGACGGTCCGAGACCGCCGCTACAGGAAGATCGGCTCGCGAAGCATCTGCGCGGTTTCGGCCCTCTCGGGATCGTCGCGGGCGTGATCATCCTCGGAGGGAACCTGCTCTTCGTCCCGCTGAGCGGGATTCTCATTCTCGTCTGGGCCTGGCTGTCGAAAACGCCATGGCGCGAGCTCGGCCTGGCGCGGCCTCGCAGCTGGCCCCGCACGATTGCGCTTGGATGTGTTTTCGGTGTCGCGCTCAAGTTCGCCATGAAATCGATCGTGATGCCATTGCTGGGTGCGCCTCCGGTCAACGGCCCTTTCCATTATCTCGCGCATAACCCGGCGGAAATTCCGGCGATGCTCTACATCATTGTTATTGGAGCCGGGTTCGGCGAAGAGATGATCTTCCGCGGGTGGCCCTTCGAGCGCTTTCGCAGCCTGCTCGGCGACGCGCTGTGGGTGAAGGTGCTCGCAATCCTGATAACGTCAGCCTGGTTCGGCTGGGCCCACTACGGTTTTCAAGGGACCATGGGCGTTCAAAACTCGACTGTGGTTGGATTGATCTTCGGCTCGATCTTCGCCGTGACCGGACGGCTCTACTTCCTAATGATTGCGCATGTCGCGTTCGATCTCGCCGCCTACGCCATGATTTACTGGGAATGGGAAACGACGGTCGCCCAATTCTTCTTCAAATGATTTGCGGATTGTCCCGCTATTCGCACCAAGCGAATCGTGACCGGCTACGGTGATTTCCGTGCCGGAAGAGTGTTGTTGGAGCGGCTATCCAGGTTCCGCTTCGCCAGAGTGCTCGGCCAACAGTTCCTGAACTGCCGCGATCAAGTCATTGATCGGAAACGGCTTGATTAAGTACCTGATACCCCGCCGGCTCAGAAATTCCTTGTTGTGGGAATCGGCCGCGAAACCGGTGATGAAAATGAAACGTTCTCCTACGTCCGGCCGCAGTTCGTTCGCTTGCAAATAAAACTCGTCGCCTCGCATCCGGGGCATGAGCAGATCGCAGATGATCACATCGTATTCGTGAACCTTTAGCTTGAGCAGCGCTTCTTCTCCGTCGAAGGCGACGTCGACGAGATAATTTTCATCGGCCAGGATCCATTGCAACGCCGAGGCGAGTTGCTTGTCGTCGTCCACCACGAGGACCGCTTTGAGCGGGAGCGGGTGGACGGCCTGCTGGGTCGAGGTCTGTGGTTTTTCGTCCGCCATAATTCGAAATTGGGCCTGTTGCCTGACAGTCATAGCTCAACGTTAGCGATTTGTCAGGGCGTTACGGGCGATTGGCCGCAAATAGGCATTTCATTTCGCGCCGGACTGCGTTAACACGGGGCCGCTCTATGAAATACGTCATCATCATTGTTCGCGTCCTGCTCGGTCTCATGTTCGTCGTCTTCGGTTCGAACGCGTTTTTCAAGTTTATGGGGCCACCGCCGGAAATGTCGGGACATGCCGGGGAATTCATTAACGCGTTAATGAGCAGTGGCTATATGCAGGCCATCGCGGTGTTTCAGGTTCTGGGCGGCCTTTGTCTGCTTCTCGGCGCGCGCTTTGTTCCTCTCGGACTCACTTTTCTCGGCCCGATAATCGTCAACATCGTTCTCTTCCACATCTTCCTCGAAACGCAGGGCCTGCCGATTGCATTGGCGACCGCCGTTCTGGCGCTCTTCCTTCTCTGGGTCTACCGCTTCAAGTTCCCGGCCATCTTTCAGCCGTGAACCGGATTAATTAAGGTTTCCGCGCTTCTTCGCCTTCAGATTGCGGACATATTTCAATTCTTCGGCCGCGCGCGAATCCTTCGGATTATCCGCGAGGCATTGTTCGTATTTCTTTTCCGCCTCGTCCAATTTGCCGAGCTCGACGAGGACGTAACCGATTCCACGCCGAGCCCGTCCTAATTCGTCGCTCCGCACATCATCTGGCGAGATCGCGGCATCGTCCTCGGCGGCCAGGAAGGTTTTCATGGCGTCATCCCAATTCTTCTCGAGCACATAAAGGCTCCCGAGTTCCGAAAGATATTGAGAATGTTGTGGCGAAAATTCGATCGCCCTTTTGAGTGCCGCCTTGGCTTCCGCTAGGCGCCGCAGTTCCTGCAGCGCGTAACCCTTAATATAGAATGCGTTTGCCCAGGTGGACGACAGGCAAATCGCATCCTTTTTGCCTTTATCAAACTCTCCCTTGCTCATTGCTGCCGCGGCCGTGACCAGGTAGGCCAGGTTCTCAGTTTGGCTGCGCGCGCAATAAATCTTGTGTTTGCTCTTCCCGTAATGCGCCTGGAAGGCCGCGATCACTTTGTCGCAAATCGCTATCCCGGGCTGCGGTTTTTTGTCGTCGATCAAGGCGCGCGCCTCGTGAAGGCGCTTCGGCAGGTCAGGGTCCTTGTCTGGATCATCGGAAGGAGCGGCGTTGAGGAACGGGCTGCTGAGAACTGCCCATAGAAAAGCGGCCAGACCAAGAGCCAGGTGGCGGAGAAAAGTCATCGACTTGATTAACGAACAATCTTCACCGCTTGAGCGCCACCGAAAACGGGTGCAGCTCCGCGGTCATCAAGCCGGCCACTACGGCAGGATCGCTTTCCATGAAGGCGCGCGCGGCGGCTTCGTCCTTCGCTTCGAAAATCGCGATGCCGAAAGTTTTGTCGCCCGGCTCCTTCGTTCGCCCGGCCAGGATCAGCTCGCCGGTCTCGATGGCGTGTTGAAAGCGCGTGAAATGACGCGAAATCACCATGTTGTCTTCCTTGGTCCAGGCTGAATCGGAATGCAGCCGCGGGACGAGCCGGAGCACGTAAATGAATTGCTGCGGCTTATCGGTTTTTGGTTCTTCTCCGAACGAGGATCTTGCCGCGAGACAAAAACAGATCGAAGCGACGAGCAGGGCGAGATAAGAATGTTTCATTGTCGAGATCGGCTAAGTTGTGTCCTTTGTGGCCGTTGTGCGAGATGATTTCGGCCGCGGATTGATTTTATGGCAACAAAATTTGTGCTGATCGGGAGTGGCCTTGCCGGGGGATTGCTCGCCGCGTTTCTTGGTAAGCGTGGACACCAGGTGGAGCTTTACGAACGGCGGAGCGATCCGCGAGAAGGCAACATCGTCGGGGGACGCTCGATCAACCTCGCCCTCTCGACCCGCGGGATCCATGCGCTTCAGCAGCTCGGCATTGCGCCGGAAGTCCTCCAGCACGCCATCCCGATGCGGGGCCGCATGATCCACGACAAATCAGGCGAGCTTCATTTCTCACCTTACGATCGCAACCCGAACAAATTCATCAATTCGATCGGGCGCGCCGCGCTCAACACCACGGTGATTGAAGCCGCCCTGCGTCACCCGAACGTCCGGGTGCATTTCAATCACAGGTGCACGGAGGTCGACCTCGACTCGGCCACGGCGCGATTCACCGATTCCTCAAACGCTCAACTTGTCTCTGCCTCCGGCGACGCCGTCATCGGAGTCGATGGCGCGTTCTCCGCCGTCCGGCAATCGATGCAGAAACAAATCGGCGGTTTCCAATACGACGAGAGCTACCTCCCGCACGGTTACAAGGAGCTGACTATTCCGCCCACGCCGGACGGATCGTGGCGCATGGAAAAAGAAGCGCTCCACATCTGGCCGCGCAAAAGCTTCATGATGATCGCGCTTCCAAACCCGGACGGTTCCTTCACCTGCACGCTCTTCTGGGAATTCAAAGGGCCGCGCAGCTTCGAAACGACCACGACCGACGAAGATGTCCGGCGTTTCTTCGACGAAGAGTTCCCCGACGCCGTCCCGCTCATGCCCACGTTGCTCGAAGATTTTCGAGAAAATCCAACTGGATCGCTCGTGACGATTCGTTGCGCTCCCTGGTTCTACCGCGACAAGGTCGCGCTGGTCGGGGACGCCGCGCATGCGGTGGTGCCGTTTTATGGCCAGGGAATGAACGCTGCATTCGAGGATTGTGTGGTGCTCGATGAATGCCTGGCCGAATTCTCCGATAACCGGAAGGTCGCCTTCGCCCATTATTTTTCCCGCCGGAAGGAGAACACCGATGCGCTCGCCGATCTGGCGATCGAAAACTTTGTCGAGATGCGCGACAAAACCGCCTCAAAAAGATTCCGGGCCAAGAAAAAGCTCGACCATTGGCTCGAAGGCTGGATGCCCGGTATTTATCTCCCGCTCTACACGATGGTGACCTTCACCCGGATGCCGTACGCGGTGGCCGCAACACGCGCGCGCGTCCAGGACGCCATCGTGTACGGCGGGCTTGGAATTCTCCTTCTGCTGGTCGCGCTGTTGGTAGCCCGGCTGTTCTAGTTCGGAGCACCGACATCGCCCAGCTTGCGAACGAGCTCATCGGCCCGCTCTATACCAACCACGCTGATCCGACCTCCGATTCTCCTCGTTCACTTCTGCCAAAATTTCACAAGCCCCGACGCCTTGTTTGAATTCAACGGAACTTCTATCTGCGTGGCCCGTAGTAAACGCGGATGAACAAGACTAAGGGTGACGCTCGCAACAAGAAGCTGGTCAACGCAGCTACTGTAAGGGTCAGAGGAGCAGTGCCGTACCGGCCGAAAATGTCGAAGGCGGACACGATCTCGGCAGTGGATACGCACCTCGCTGGACGGACCAAACTCGCCGACTACCGATCGACAGTTATACCGCTCACCTCAAAGGAGCGCGAGCTGCTCATCGACCAGGCGCTCGACATTCTCGATAAGGTGTACGCGCATTTGCCGCTCAAACGTGCTTTGCACGCGAACGACCCGATCCAGTCGCTCCGGCTGCTCCGCCTCCGCCAGGCGGGACTAGACGAACGGGCATTTCATTCCGCGCTAATGGATGTGTTCCTAGGTCTTCGAGACTTGCACACCAATTACATTCTCCCCACCGGTTATGCTCAGAAGTTCGCTTTCCTACCCTTCCGGGTGGAAGAGTATTACGAACAAGGTGGAGTAGCTCCAAACCCGGACACCACCGCTCGGATCCGGAATTACATCGTCTCGTGGGTATCGCCCGTGAACACCGTCAGCAGTCTCAAAGAGGGAATGATTGTGACGCATTGGAACGGAAGCCCCATCGACCTGGCCGTGGCCCGGAACGGGAATCGGGAAGCCGGCAGTAATTCAGATGCGCGCCGGGCTCAGGGAATAGAGGCTCTTACCCTGCGCTGGCTCGGGATGTCTCTGCCACCGGACGAGGACTGGGTGAATCTGACCTACACGAACGGAACCAAGACCTACGAATCCCGCTTCGACTGGGAAGTGATCGATGCATTCGATCGGGTGGCATTGCTTGCGGGACTGAACGATGCCGTCGGGGCGAGCTTGGCATTGGGGTTGGATTTGAATCGAGTCCTTCTGGATCGGGTCCGCAAGCTCGTCTTCGATCCCCAGGCCGTCTTTGTGGAGGAGGAGGCCACAACCCACCTGGAGGGATCGGCCGCCGCCGCGCCTGTTCCCGCTCCCGCGCGGTCAGCGGTAAGTGTTTTTCCAGAAGTATTTCCTCGCTTCGGAGAAGTTAAGACCCCGTCCGGAACCGTCGCCTATATTCGGCTGAAGTCGTTTGCGCCAAACTCGGAGGATTCCAACGTGGTTGATCGCGTGGTAGCGGAAATGGGACGAATTCTTGCCACGCTTCCACAGACCGGCCTGATCCTCGATGTTCGCGGCAATGGGGGTGGATACATCAATATCGGGGAGCGCATTTTGCAGATGCTCACTCCTTGGGAGATTACGCCCGAGCCATTTCATTTCCTTGCCACTCCCTTGACTTTAACGATGGCCACGCCAGAGAACGGACTCGATGCCTGGAACGAGACGATCGTTCAGGGACTCGAATCCGGCGCAAGCTTCTCGCAGGGTTTTCCCCTGACCGACCCGAAGGCGTGCAATGAGCTAGGACAGATGTACCAAGGACCAGTCGTGTTAGTCACGGATGCTCTTTGCTATAGCACGACGGACATCTTTTCTGCCGGGTTTCAAGACCACCAGATTGGGACCATCCTTGGTTGCCATGCCAGCACCGGAGCGGGCGGAGCGAACGTCTGGGATGCGGGCTTTCTTCAGCGCTTGGCCATTAAGCCGACTAACCCATTCGTCCCTCTTCCGCAGGGAGCCGGAATGCGCGTCGCTGCGCGACGCTGCACGAGGGTTGGGAATCGATCCGGCAGTCCCGTCGAAGATTACGGAGTTGTGCCTGATGTTCGCTATTACATAACGAAAACGGACGTGGTCGGAAATAATGAGGACCTCATCGCAGCTTGCGCCAAGATTCTTGCCGGCCTTCCGAAACAGACACTCCGCTTGTCCCCAGCCGCAGCGTCCCCGCTCCGACAATTTACGGCCCAGTGCAGCAATATCGATCGTCTCGATGTCTTTTTGAATGATCGTCCAGTAGCGTCGCAGAATGTTATGGCCGACTCGCTAACGGTCGACCTGCCAACTCCGGCGCCGAGAGGAAGTAATTTGAGAGCCAACGGGTACCGGACCGGAGAACTCGTGGTCAGCACCCGCCTGCAGATATAACCTGGATCACTAATCTTTGTTGCTCCAGACACGAGCGCGATTTCCCGGTCTCGGCATGAAGATGGGCGAGTTCGTGGACCGTCTTTTTCACGTTGCCAATGAGGACGAAGCCGTTACTCAATGCAGCGAACGGAAAACCGGCCGGGGAGGATCGCGCCCTTGGTTAAGGTTGGAGCGGGTTACCGCGGCCGACGTTCCGCCCAATTTGCCGATGGAATTCGATTCGTTCGCCACATTGAGCGGTTGGCAAACTAACGCATCCTGTCTACGTTGCGTCGCCTTTGCCGACACATGGAGACCCTCCACCACCTTTTCGAAAATAACCGGGCCTGGTCCGAAGGAATTCGGCAGGTAAAACCGGAATTCTTTCTCGAGCTCTCCCGGCAACAGTCCCCGAAATATCTTTGGATCGGTTGCTCGGACAGCCGGGTGCCCGCGAACCAGATTGTCGGCCTGGCGCCGGGCGAATTGTTTGTTCACCGGAATATCGCCAACCTGGTCGTGCACACGGACCTGAACTGCCTGTCGGTAATGCAGTTCGCGGTCGATATCCTGAAGGTGCGCCACATCATTGTCTGCGGACATTATGGGTGCAGCGGGGTGGGGGCGGCGTTGCGGGGCGATCGCCTGGGCCTGAGCGACAACTGGCTTCGGCATATTCAAGATGTCAGGGAAAAGCACCGCCAGTTGCTGGCGAAAGCGGCGGAAACGGAAGCGGTGGATCGGCTGTGTGAGCTGAATGTGGTCGAGCAGGTGACCAACGTCTGTTGCACGACCATCGCCCGGGATGCGTGGGAGCGTGGCCAGGAACTAGCGATCCACGGGTGGATTTACGGACTCCATGGCGGGCTTCTCCGGGACCTCGACGTCACCGTTAGCGACTCTCAAAAAATCGGACGGGTTTACGAACGAGCCATCGGTGCTCTATCAAGTGGCCAAAACGCCGGCGAGCCACGTTGAGCCGAATCCGGGCCTGGAGAAATACACGTATGACGTTTTCGGCAAGCCGACCATCACCGGGTGGGACGGAGGTGACCGTCCGATCAGCAACCATGGAAACCGGTTTCTGTTCACTGGGAGGGAGTATATTTACACCCTCGGCCTTTACGATTACCGGTACCGGATTTACCACCCTGAGCTGGGGCGCTTTATCCAGACAGACCCGCTGGGCCTGCAAATTGAAGGCGCAAAGCTTTCGGCGGAGCAAAAGGCCCTGTATATGACGGGCGGTGCTCCGGAGACGTTCATCGCATCCGAATTGAATCTTTACCGCTACTGCCACAATGGTCCGGTAAATAAAAACGATCCCTTGGGCTTGGATCCGATGGCAGTTTTCTTTTCAAACGCCGACGACCCGCGGGACACAACCTCCTTTCAACAGCGAGCTTCGATGTTCCAAGGAACATCGCCCGTGGAAACGCCTACGGGGGCTAGTTTGGTTAGCCTCTTGTCATCAACGACCGGTGTCGAACGTTTGGCAATTCACGGTCATATGTGGTCGGACGGTGGCGGCGGTATTCGAGGAACGCCCGAAGGGCCATTGACGGGTAACAGTCTGACGGGAGTTTACGGTAACCCTACTGCGCTGGCCGCAGCATACGGGGCCGTCGTGGGACCCACCGCCAGGACCATCGACGCGCTTGTCAATGCGCTGGCCACAGCAGTTGCACCCGATGGCGCTGTAAAACTATTCGGATGCAATTCGTCGGAGATGGCGCAAGATATCTCGGCAAAGCTTGCGAAACTTCAGCGCGGCGACATCTCTGTGTCTGGTGCGGTCGGGGAAACTAACCCAAGAACGATTAACGGGAACGACGTGGGGCTTAAGAATACTTGGAACACTTTCAGGGCTGGGAAGAAAGTTGACTCACAACGGGGGGTGACCTTCCGATGAAGGCAGGACCTTGCGTATTAATTCTTACTTCACTGTTACTTGTCGCTACGGCGCAAGGGGCGCACTGGGCCGAGCTTGAACTCCCTGAATCTGCGATTTCGGCGATTCATCACGAAGACACCAAGCAGCTTGTCGCAGCTGTCCGCGGCGTGCCGAAAGCCAAGCTAAATGCAGGATTAATTACAGCTTGTCGTTTAGGGAAGTTGGAAGCGGTTAAGGCGTTGGTGGATCTTGGAGCCGAACCATCGTTCGTAATCCAGCGCCATCCGGCAATTGCCGAGGAAAGCCCGCTGCGGTACGCTATCGAATCAGACAATCTCGATTTGGTCGCCTTTTTGTTAGACTGTAAAGGAGCGTTGCACCTTAACCATCATGGTGATCCGTTGGAATTGGGAACAGCGGCCGGCACCGGCAGAGTAGACGCGACAGCGAAAATTTTGACTGCGCTTCGACAGATGAGGCCGAGCCGATACCAAGCATATATTGAAAGCGCGATAGTGTTGATGGTTTGGAACAAACAGAAAGACGCGGCAATCAGTATTATTTCACACTACACGACGGATCTTCCTAATAGCTCGTTAGAGAGGCTCAAGAAATCCGTGGTCGCCCTCGGAGGAGCGAGCTCGCTAGCTTTGTTGGAAGAAGTGTGGCAAGCCGGCAGGCGCTGAGTCAGGGACGCGGAGGAGGTAGTCGTAGAATCTCAGCAAATTCGCTCGGTATAATTAAGCAATCGAGCAGCAGGAAACACAGACCCAAAGTGAGGCTCCTCCCGGAAATGCTCGTTGTGTCGGGGTTGGTTACATCGACACGCCTCTGGTGACAGCGCAATAGATTCGAGACTGATTCGGTCTTCGAGCATCGAAATACCCTAGTGAATGCGCGCGTTCCCACTTAGGTTTCCGATGGTGTGTGGCCAAGAGGCACCGACGCGGGGATCGGCGGCCGTCGAGTTGAACCAGCGTAAATAAGTGTTGACACGGTCATCCGCTCGAAGACGGGAAAGTGACGGTTTCGCGGGCCGCCGGGAGCGTCACCTTTCCCTCCGAGTTCATGCTTGTCGCCGCGATGAACCCATCTCCCTGCGGCTACTTCGGCGATCTGAAACGCGAATGCCGCTGCGGGCCGGTTCAGGTCCAGCGCTATCGCCGGCGGACCTCCGGTCCGCTCCTCGACCGGATCGATCTCCACATCGAAGTGCCCGCCGTCGAATACCGCGACCTCTCGAGCACGCGCGCCGAAGAACCTTCCGCCGCGATTCGCGAGCGCGTCCAGCTGGCCCGCGAAAGACAGCGCACCCGTTTTCGTTCCGACAGGAAAGTGAACTGCAACGCCCGGATGGGCCCGCGTCAGATCAAACAACATTGCCAGCTCACCGACGAATCGCAGGAGTTGATCCGCGTCGCTGAATCGGATTGTTTTCCGGGTGCGCGCTCGCTAGCCTCGGCAAACCATGAGCGATACTTACGTTCCATTAATCAGTTCCGGCACGGCCGGACCTCTCGGCGTTCTGCATCTGCCCCGGCTTTGGCAGAAGGTCTCTCTTGAAGCGGCGGGCAAACTGGCGGCGGGTTACCCTGGGATCGGTCGCGGATACGACGCGATGACTTGTGCCGCCCTCGGGCTCGATGAGCAGGCAGTGAAAGATTACATCAAGCAAAACAAGCCGACCTATCCGGAGTTCGAAGCGTGGGTGAAAAAGAACGCGAAGACCCTCACGCCAGAAGCGATCGAGAAGCATAACGCCTCGGTCCGCGGGTATAATCATGACGATGAAACCCGGAAGAAAATTCTGGGCTCCTGTGGATTGCCCGACGACGGTGCCGCCGCCAGGGACGCGGTGAACCTGAACAACTTGGACGACTGGCACGAATTTCATCAGGCCGTCCTGAAGTAGGGCCGCTCCTTAAGAGACAATCGGGTTCAGGGTCGCCGGTTGGGGGACCGCGATAAACGGCGCGAACACTTCCAAGGACCGCGTCGGGATCGTGGCGGCGACCAGGGTAAAGCCTTCCTCGTACTGGACATTGTGGACCGAGCCCTCGCGGTGCAATCGCGCGAGCAGATCCGCCCGCTCTGCCGGAAGACGGAGCGAAATGGTCATGGTTCCCCGCGCGACGAATTCGGAAATTCGCTCGATCAACTCTGGCATGCCCTCGCCGGTCTTGGCTGACACCGAAACCGCTTCCGGAAAATGCCGGCGCAGGGCAAAGAGCGCCGCCGGGTCGCTCACCTTGTCGACTTTGTTGAAGACCACCAACATCTGTTTGGTATCGGCGCCGAGATCGGCCAGGACCCGCATGGTGGTATTGTAAAATTCCATCACTTCAGGCTGCGACGCATCAAGGACGTGGATGAGAAAATCGGAGAGAGCGGCTTCCTCGAGAGTGGCGTTGAACGCTTCGACCAATTGGTGAGGCAGCTTGCGCACGAATCCCACCGTGTCGGTCAGCAACAGCGGCTGCTTGTTCGGGAGCGCGATTTTGCGCGTGGTCGTATCGAGGGTGGCAAAGAGTTTGTTCTCAACCAGAACATCGGCGCCGGTGAGCCGGCGGAGGAGCGACGACTTGCCCACGTTGGTGTAGCCGACGATCGCGGCGTTGGGCACCGGGGCCCGCTTGCGGTCCTTTCGCTGGGTGGCGCGTGAACTGCGGACTGCCACCAGCTCGCGCTTCAGGCGGTCGATCTGGAGACGGATCTTCCGTTTATCCTGCTCGAGCTGACTTTCGCCTTCGCCCTTGGCGCCAATGCCGCCCCCCTGCTGACCGAGGTGACTCCAGGCGCGGGTGAGACGCGGAAGCGAATACGACATCCGGGCGAGGTCCACCTGGATGCGCGCTTCCCGGGTTTGGGCGCGAGCGCCGAAAATATCGAGGATAATCTCCTGCCGGTCGGCCACGGTCATGCCGGCGAGCTCTTCCCAGTTGCGTTGCTGCGACGGACTCAGCTCGTTATCGAAAATCAGGACATCGCACTCCAGGTCTTTGGCGTGATCGACAATCTCCTGCGCTTTGCCCGAGCCGATCAGGTAGCGAGGGTGCTGTTCCCGATGATGAACCAGCTTCCGCTCGATGACCGGAATGCCAAGGGTATCAACGAGTTCCTCGAGCTCCTCGAGCAAACTCAGCGCCTCGGCCTTCTGGCCGGCGTCGGTGTACGCGCCGATGAGAAGGGCGCGCTCCACCATTTTGTCCCTGGCTTTGATCTCAAACATCGGACCGACAATTTAGCAGAGGAATGGCAGGGGTCGTGGAGGATTTGCGTCCCGCATTTAAGGCGATTCCAGAGCCGTTGTTAATAACTTCGGATGATTTCCAAAATTCCAATAGGCAGGAAAGAAGTCGGTCGTTATGATCGGCGCCGCATGAGCCAAATGGAACAGTTGCACCCAGAACACGGAGGCGAGAATCGCGCGGTTGCCCCTCACATTCTGAGTCCGGAATTGAAGCAGCAGTTCGAGACGCTCCGCAGTTTGCTGCAACGTGCGTTGTGGTTGGCGGAGAGATGCGCGGATATCGAAGCCACCCAGATTCTTCGGGCTCGGCTGACAAATCTTCAGGCGGCGGCGCTGCTCGTCATCGTCGGCGAAGTGAAAGCGGGCAAGAGCAGTTTCATCAACGCGCTCCTTCGGGAACACGTCTGCGAAGTGGCGCCGGGTCCCTGCACCGTCCGCATCCAGGAATTGATTTATGGCGCGGAACGTAGCGTCAAAACGCTGGGGGAATCGTGGCAGCGGGTCTCACTGCCGAAAGAAGTTCTCCGCGAAATCACCATGGTGGACACTCCCGGCACCAATTCGATCGTAAAAGATCACCAGACGATCACGGAGAATTACATCCCGCAAAGCGATCTCGTCGTTTTCGTTTTTTCGGCGGTGAACCCTCACACCAAGTCCGCCTGGGAGTTGCTTACCCTGATCAAGAAGGAGTGGCACCGCAAGATGGTTTTCGTTCTCCAGCAATCGGACCGCGCGAGCCAGACGGAGCTGAGCACAAATCTCGAACACGTGAAGCAATATGCGCGGGAACGCCAGGTCGAGAATCCGACCGTCTTCATCCTCTCGGCGAAGCGCGAGATGGAAGGCATTCCGGAACAGGCTTTCGCCGAATTTCGTAACTTCCTCCAAAACACGATTGCCTGCGGCGAGGCGTGGCGGATGAAGGTGGAAGGCTCTTATCAAACCATCCGCTCGGTCATGACGCGGTTGTTGTCTCACCTTCGGGCTGAGAAAATTGCGGTGGAAGAGGAACGCGCGTTTTACCAGGAGCTGCTTTGCCAGGTGGATGTGCGGGAGGAGAAGGCGAGGGGCTTGAAGCAGTTGATTGTCGATAAGCTCGCGGCCACCTACAACAGCCTCGCCCGGCGATCGGAGGACGACTTTGCGAAAGGACTGCGGGTGGGCAAGCTCATGCGGCGCGCCGTTCCTTTCTTGCGGGACAAAAACACGGAGGCGTGGCTCCAGGATGTGAAGGGGAAATTTGAGAAATCGGCTCGAAGCGAAATCAAGGCCGAAGCCGCGCAGGTTTCGAATGATCTTTTCAACGAAATGCGCGCGATGATGAATGATCTGAATCAGAGCATTGCGCGAAGGCACGAGCGGATCCGGGCCGACGTGCTTTTCCCGAAAGCTGCCGATCAATTGGGGACCCTGAAACTATTGCAGACGAAACTGGAGGGCATCCGGGTGGATGACACCATTCTTCGGGGAGCGCTAGAGGAAACCACCGGGGTAAGGAAACTGGCCGTTGCCGGTAGTCTCCTCGCACTGGTCGGAGTCATTATCGCGGCGCTCTCGCCGATTCTCTGGCTCGATATCACGGGCGGAATTTTCCTCGGCGCGGGTATCTTTCTGATCGCGGTGGGGCTGCTCTGGCGCCGGTCGAGCGTGCTCAAGGATTTCAAGCAGCGGCTCGGCGATTCTCAGCAGGGGTTTCGAGAGCGTTTGGAAGCCGATTTCGGCGAAATCTTCGATCGCCTTTTCTATGATGTGCGTCACTCCCTGACGGAGTCGCTCTTTCGTCTCGATCTCCAGGCCTCCTTCAATGCGCCGCTGCTGGAGGAAACCTTCCAGATTGGCGAAGCCGCTTCGGACATGGTGATCGTTTCGCAACGCATTCGCGTGAACCAATCGACCCACGCCCCCTCGGTAGCGGCGTGATCGCGACTTTGTTTTTTTACATTCGCGCCAGGCGCGCGCGGTAAAACAATTGAGCGAACAGCACGGCGAGCACGCTCACGCCGGCATAAATCGCGATAGTTTGGGGAGTCGAATGGCCGTAAAAGCCGGCGAAATCCAACCTGGGACTCAGGCCCCGATCGTTGACGACCACATACCAGAACGTCAGGAACCCAACGATGAATGTCTTCGGGTTCGCTGTCGCCACCCCGAGGGCCGTTGCCGTTGAGGCGACGAACACAATTCCGCAAGCAAGGGCGGCAAACGCCAGTGATCCCTGCGAGATGGTCCGGGCGAGAGGCGCAGCGCAAAGAAGGAAACCGAGCAGGCAGGCGGAGCCGAGCTTCCACCAGACGTAGTTTTCCCGGAGCCGCGAGATTGAGCGCACGCACGCCGTCGTTCCAGCGCGAGCGTCGCGGGTGGCGATGTCCGACATGATGAGCGCGAGCGCCGCGAACACGATCGGCAGGCTCCCGGCCGGCGGCCCTGATAAACTCATGATCGTGATGACAACGAACGCCACGAAGACAAACGGAAACAGGGTGAAAGTGAGCGCGGCATCAATCCACATCGCGCCAACGAACGAGCCTCCCCGGCCCGGCGCCATGATCAGGGCCGCTGCTCGCCGGCTCAGCGGCTTGAAAAGGCTCTGAATTTTCCCGATCCAGTTACGGCGACCTTTTCCCGCAACGCGCCCGGTTCGGACCGGATCAAAGCGGTGGAACACGAGAGCCGCCATCGGCAGCAGGAGCAACGGAGTCAGGATTGAGATGAGTCGTGGCAAAACCCACTCGCGCGTCAAAGTTAATCCGGGAAAAAGGATCGTCGGTTTGGTGGGATCGAAACTCGACGCGCCGATCGAGACCGACTCCGTGTGGAGCGTCCGCTGCATCTGGTCGATCATGAACCCGAATCCCGTGAAATCGAAACAGCGCGCCCAATTGATCCGGCCGTGCGTGGTTTCGTTCGCGACCACGAGACCGATCACTGTCATCCAGAGGAAAAAATAGAGGACGTCCCCCAATTTTCCGGAGAGCCAGCGAATCGATTCGAACAGGACCGCCACGGCCGAGACGAAGACAATCGCGGCGGGAGTGAGGAGGAGGTATTGACCGATGAAGACGAAAGGCTCGAGAGGCGCTTCGCCCCGGGCCACCAGCATCGCCATCGAGCTGAGCATGAAGCCGCTCGTGAATGTCGCGAGGAAAGCAAGGTTGCCAAAAAACTTGCCGAGGAGGTATTCGCCGGAGCGCATCGGGGTGGAGGCCGCGATGACTCCGCACCGCGTCACAAGGTCGCGCCGGACCGCATTTGAGATCACGTAGAAACCGAAAAGGCCCACGAAGATCATGGCGAGCGAGGCTGTTGCCATTCCGATTGCACCGGAGTTGTAGATTGCGCGCTGGCCATTGATCTGGATGAGCGTCCGGCCGGTCGAAGGATTGGGGACCCAAACGTAGGCAAACGCGCTCAGCAACAGGAACACGATCACGGTCGAAACTCGCCGGAACCGGATCCGAAAATCCGCGCTGACGATTGCGCCGATTCGAGAAAGCGAAGCCGTCATGGCAGGGGCGGCGGCTGCGCGGCCGTTCCGAAATTCATCAAATAGAGGAACGCGTCTTCCAGCTCCGCCTCGGCCGGCTGGGCCGTGATTTCCGGCGAAGGGCCGACGAACCGGACATGGACTCCGTCCGGCTTGCGGACGGCGCTTGAGATCTTCAGGGTCGTGCGCAATTGATCGAATTGCTCGGAAGTGACCACGGCCTGCCAAACATGGCCTTCACAGGTCCGAAGCAACATTTCCGGCGTTGCCATCGTCAGCAGCGAACCGTTCTTCATGACCGCGATCTCGGTGGCGATCGATTCCACGTCCGAGACAATGTGGGTAGACAGAATCACCAGCTTCCCGAATCCAATTTCGGAAAGCACATTGCGAAAGCGGACCCTTTCCTCCGGATCCAGCCCGGCGGTTGGTTCGTCCACAATGACCAGCTCGGGATCGTTGATCAGGGCCTGGGCGATACCGAGCCGCTGCTTCATTC
The DNA here is from genome assembly GCA_035274845.1 of Chthoniobacterales bacterium. Classification (NCBI taxonomy): domain Bacteria; kingdom Pseudomonadati; phylum Verrucomicrobiota; class Spartobacteria; order Chthoniobacterales; species Chthoniobacterales bacterium. The sequence goes on along the minus strand of DATENU010000012.1, from coordinate 127,446 downwards.
CGCCGGAGAACCCGCCCACGGTCCGGTTGGCGACGCCGTGCAAATTCACGCTCTCCAGCATTTCCGTTACCCGCTTTTTCGAGCGCACGCCCTTGAGCGCGGCGAAGTAAGTCAGGAATTCGGTGGCGGTGAGATTATCGTAAACGCCGAAATCCTGCGGCAGATATCCGAGCTTGCGGCGCAATCCGTTCGGCCGCCGCACCACATCTTCACCGTGAAACAGGATGCGCCCATTCGTCGGCCGGGTGATCGTTGCGATCATCTGCATCAAAGTCGTTTTTCCCGCGCCATTCGGGCCCAGCAGCCCGATTACGCCCGACTTCACTTCCAGCGACAGATCCCGCACTCCGAAATTCCCCGCGCGAAATCTCTTTGAAACGTTCTCGATCTTCAGCACCCCGGAAGTATGTCACGCGCGCTACGAATCCGTCACGGCATACTTCAGTTGAACCGCGGATGACGCGGATTTCGCGGATGGGAATTCCAGATTCCCACTCTTTCCCCATCCGTGTTATCCGCGTAATCCGCGGTCTAATTTTCCAGGCCATTACCTTGCGAAGGCGGGGTGCGTATTCGACGTTTCTCCTCCCATGAGTGATCTCGCCCAACTCGCCAACGACCGTTACGAAATCGCCGACGCGCTCCACCGTTTCTGCTTTGGCCTGGATCACGGCGACGCCGATTCTTTCACCTCGGCGCTCACCGAAGATTGTGTCATGGACTTCCGCCCTGCCGGTAAAAAACTGAATCTCGATTTCCCCTTGATGACCGGACGGCAGACGATCGTCAATTCGGTGCTCCCGCTCATCGGTCCGCTCGATACCAGCCACTCCGCGACGAATCTCCAGATCGAGGTCAGCGACGATTCCGCGACGCTTTCCGGCTTCATCATGGCGCAACATTTCATGCCGCGTCAGGGGGCCCGCCGCGGGGCGGAGAACGCGCTCCTGATGAACCGATACGATTGCGACCTCGTCCGTGACGGCCAGAAATGGCGGCTGAAACGGATCACGATCTCCAACGCATGGGCCCAGGGCGACCCCGAGATTCTCAATACCCTGGCGACTTATCGCGCTCTCTCCACGAAACCAAAGCCGCCAAAATAGTCCGGCCGCACGTTTTGGTGCTGCCGGCTGTCTGTTGCTTAATTAATGCTCGCGGGGACGGCTGAGACTCTCTACACCGATCGCATGCGCAAAGCCCCCTTCCTGACTGCTCTGATTGCTCTCAGTCTCCTGAAAAGCATCGATGGCGAGACTTCGCTCACAATTTATAACAAGGATTTCGCAATCATCCGCGACAGCTTAAAACTGGATCTCAAGTCTGGAGTAAATGAAATTCGCTACTCCGACGTAGCGCTTTTCGCCGAACCGAGCTCTGTGATCCTTCGCGACAAGAGCGGAAAGGTAGAGTTAGACATTCAGGAGCAGGCGTTTCGCGGAAGCGCCGTGACTCAAGAGACGATGCTTTCCTGGTTTGAAGGACAGACCATCGAATTCCTCCGCTACGATGAGGGCAAGAGCCATGTCGTCACTGGGAAAATCATCCGGAGCGGACGGAATAAGAGTCGGGACGACAGTAGCCAAAAGGTGCCGTCAGTCATGCCGATCATCGAGGTGGAGGGCAAGACACAGTTCGAGCTCCCGGGGACACCGCGCTTTCCGCCTCTTTCCGCCGACCGAACGATCAAGCCGGAATTTCTCTGGAAGATTGCGACCCAGGCGCCGGTGCAGCTCGATGCCGAGATCGCCTATACGGCCTACGGGATTCATTGGTACGCGGATTACAACGTGATCACGGCGGAGGATTCCGACCTGGTGCAGCTCCTGGGCTGGATGACAATCGACAACGAAACGGGAAAGAGCTTCGAGAATACCCGGGTGAAATTCGTCGCCGGGATGATGTCGAAAATGGAGCCGCAGGCCAAGCCTGCTGTGCCAGAGGAGGCTACGACGGAGAGGGTGGTTGTGACCGGTTCCTACATCCCGGTCGTGGCGAAGGAGCTTGACGAATATTACGTCTACACCCATCCCTCGCCCTTGTCCCTCAAGGACCGTGAACAAAAACAGGTGCAATTTCTCCGCGCAGAAGGCATTCAATCGAAAAAGATATTTGTTTATGCGGGCGCGGCGGAGATCCGGACCACTGGTAACGGCGCTAACTTGAACCCAAACGATGGCGTTGATTCCTCTTCGAAGATAGCGGTGGCGCGTGAGTTTAGGAATAGCGGGGCTAACCATCTCGGTGTCCCGTTACCCACGGGGCGAATGCGATTTTTCCGGCGGGCGGCGGACGGCGAACTCGAGTTCATTGGCGAGTATGATGCGCCGGCAACGCCAGCCAATGAAATGGTTCAGGCGACGACGGGTGACGCGTTCGACCTCGTGGCGGAGCGAATCCGAACGAAATTTGAGGTCGACTCTGAGAAACACACCGCGACGGAATCATTTGAGATCAAGCTGCGGAACCATAAGAAGGTTCCCGTTGAGATTCGCGTCGTTGAAAGCCTCGGTCGCTGGCATACTTGGGATATTTCTGCCAAGTCGGATCCCTTCACGAAGAAGGACGCGCACACGATTGAGTTCAATATTCCGGTCAAGCCAGGCGAGGAGCGGAAGGTCTCTTTCACCGTGCTTTACACGAAACTGCCAGTCCGGAACGGCCCCCAGGAATAGACAACGGGATATCCGGCTCAGATAGCGCGACGCGGCTTTTGCGAAAACGTGCCCAGGGATTGACCGAATTGTATCGGTCCGCTGGTAAGCGGTGAACGCGACCAATCCGCGATCGTGCGCTTCAGCAGGTCGAGTCGGTCGGATCGCATCCGCAGAGTTGCTTTTAGCTCTCGTTCCACGCGCTCGCGCAAGCCGGAGACGGGGCCGGTGCGGGCGAACCCCCACGCATCCTCGTCTCGCGCCTGGCGCAGGCTGTCCTCGAGCGCGAACAAGGCGCGGGTCAGTTCCGCCAGGACCGCGCGCATTTGCGACACGCTCGTTTGATCGCTGAAGCGATCGGACTCGATGTCGCTGAGGGCGAGCAGGATTTCGAGATGTGCGATATCGCTCGCCCCGTACGCTTCCTGGACTTCGTGCCACAACGCGGACACCGCGGCGCTGCCGTCCGCGCGCAGATCGGGATGCAACCGGCGAACCAGGAGCCGGTAGAGTTCCTTCACCCGCGCATCAATCGGCGCCGGGGCCGGCTCTTCTTCGGCGGCTGGCCGGGGTTCCGGCTTGGCTGCCCGGGAATTCGTTGAGGGGGGCGGCTCTTCCGGGCGGGTCCGGAACATGTGCGTTTTGAAAGCCTCGAACGTCGTCGTGTAAGCTTCGTCATCCAGCTTGTCCGGATTCGTCCCGATGAACTTCTGCACCCATTCCTGGAAAAGCGCTTCCTTCTCAAATTCAGTGAAGAATTTCTGTTCCTCGCCGGCTCGCGCTCTCGGACGGTGCACCGGTTCGGCGCCGTTATCCGCCAGGGATGGGTTCTCCCGGCGAAACATCACTCGCTGATAAGCGCTCCAGGGATCGTAGAACCCGCGGCGCATTTCCATTTCCACTTCATGCACAAGCGCCTCGCTCTCGCGAATCCCCGCTTCCACGTCCCGCAGCTCGCTCAGAAGCGGACCGAACTCCCGGGCCCGCCACCGGACAAAGCTCGGCCGGTCTTCCCGCTCAAATCGGTGCCAGGCCGCGCGCGCGTCATCGAGCTTCGCCATCGCCGCGCTGCATTCGGCCCCGGTCGCGCGCCGCAAAGGCTTCTGATCGATCAGGATGATGTGGCGCTCAATGCCCCCGACGGGCTCTTTTCGCCTCGCTCCCCGCCCAACCTTACTCGCGCCCGACATCTGTGAAGCCTACGCGACCCTCCGCGAACCAAAAACAGTTTTGAGAGAGTCGCTGCTACGGCGGTGCCACTTCGTCCACAGCCTGTTTCGTTAGCTAAATAGGTGGCGAAGATTTGGTCAGATAATATGGACTGATGCAACGGTTACGGGTAGTTGTTTAACTAACCTCAGATGACTGCCCCAGACTCTGTGTTCCAATACGACGTTTTTCTCAGCTACAGTCGAAAGGACAGAAAAGCGGTGCGTGAGATTGCCGATCGTCTGCGAGCGGATGGCTTGCGGGTCTGGTTCGATGTTTGGGAGCTGGAAACGGGAGACCATACGCCGGAAAGGATCGAAGCCGCGTTAGCGAACTCGCGTGTGCTTGTGTTCTGCATGTCGGCGAACGCGTTCGGTTCGGAGTGGGCCAGGTTGGAATCCCGAACATTTCGCTTCCGCGATCCGCTGAACAAGGAGCGCCGCTTCATTCCCCTGCGTCTAGACAACGCGCCCATCAAAGGCTCCCTGGCGCAATTCCTCTACATCAACTGGTTGCCTGCCGTCCGCGAGTATGAGTATACGAAATTACTCGAGGGATGCTGGGGTTTCGCGAATCTAAAGGCTGATCACGTAGAGGCAACAAGCGATCCTCTTACCGTAAGCGCTCTCCAACTCGAGTACAAAGACGCGGAGATAATGTCTTATGGATTCAGCCCAGATGGAAAATGGGCCCTCACAGCGAGTGATGATAAGACAGTGCGGCATTGGGATCTTAGCAGCGGACGCTGCATTCGCGTTTTTGAAGGGCATACCGACGCAGTCGAAAGCGTGACCTGGAGCGCGGATCAAGCGCGAATCTTATCCGGCGGACACGACAAAACGGTCCGGTTGTGGGATGTGAAATCAGGGCGATGCCTGCGCGTTTTCGAGGGCCATTCCCAATGGGTGATGAGCGTTGCATTGAGCGCGGACAATAAACACGTACTGAGCGGATCGTACGACAAAACATTGCGACTTTGGGATTTGGAGAGCGGTCGAACTTTGCAAACTTTAGAGGGACATAAGAGCTATATCCACTGTGTTGCATTTAGCCCGGATCAGAAGCTCGCGCTATCTGGTTCGGACCACGACACGGACAAAACTGTGCGGCTTTGGGATTTGCGGACCGGGCGCTGTTTGCGGGTATTCGAAGGGCATGCGAGCGAAGTCTGGGGGGTCGCGTGGAGCCCGGATCAACGATTTGCTCTCTCCTGCTCTGTGGATGATACGGTTCGATTATGGGACGTAAACACGGGCGATTGCGTGCGCATCCTCGAAGGTCATGAGGGCGACGTAAACGACGTAAAATGGAATGTTAATGGTCGACTCGCAGTCTCCTGCGACGATGTTGGTAGCGTTCGGCTTTGGGACGTTGAAGTAGGGCGCTGTCTCCACACGCTTGCAGGCCATCGTGCACAGGTGGTGACTGTTGCGTGGACCGCGGATGGACGCTGCGTTCTATCTGGGGATAGAACGGGCGATATCCGAGTATGGAACTTGTCGAACTTTATCTTCGAGGCCGGAATTGCGGCATCCACACCGGACCAGGTCCAATACTCTAACGCCAAAGTTCTCCTAGTCGGGGACACAAACGCAGGAAAGACCGGGTTGACGCATCGTCTCGCAACTGGTGAATGGAAACCTAGCGAAGACTCCACCGTTGGCGCGTGGTCGACGCAATGGCCGATCAAGGACGCCAACGCGGCGCCAGGTGTTGATCGTGAAATCTGGCTGTGGGATTTCGGAGGACAGGCGGATCAGCGGCTTATTCACCAACTCTACATGGATCGCACCGCGCTCATCCTGCTGCTCTTCAATGCGGACCAAGAAGATGTCCTGCCCGGTCTGCGCGATTGGCAGACAGCACTGCGACGTTGTGTAAAGGAGAAGATTCCGCACTTCCTCGTGGCCGGGCGAATCGACACCGGTTTCAAGGCGAGCCGGGGAAAACTGGAAGCCTTTGCGAAGGAACAGGGGCTCGCCTACCACGAGACGAGCGCAAAAGCGGGCGATGGCTGCGGCGAGTTGCGCACGGCCATGATCGACGCCATCCCGTGGGCGCAGATGGAGAAGCGTACGTCGCCCCGCATTTTCAAGCTGATCAAGGACGAAATCCTAAAGGTGCGGGACGAAGGACAGGTGCTGCATACCTTCAAGGAACTGCGAGAATTGCTGTGGCGGCGCCTGCCGGGCGAACCGCGCTTCACGGACGAGACTTTACAGACGGTGATTGGACTGTTGGATGGGCCCGGCGTAGTGAAGGAGCTCGACTACGGCACTTATATCCTGCTTGCGCCGCAGTGGATCAATGCCTACGCGCAGGCGGTAATCCGCACCTTACGAAGTGCGGAGAACGATCTCGGCGTGCTGCCGCTGCGCAGCATCGCTGAGGGGAAACTGATCTACCAGAGCATAGGGCGCGACGGTGTTCCAGTGGAGATGAAGCGCCTGCCGCACACCGAAGAGCGCGTGGTGCTTGGCGAGATGGAGCGGCGACTCGAGCAGCGCGGCCTATGCCTGCGTCAGGGAGACAAGCTGGTCTTCCCGAGCCACTGCGGACGTGAGCGCCCGGCAGTGCTGGAGCATCCATCCGTTTTTGTGACCTACGCGGTGAAGGGTTACCTTGACGACATCTATGCGACGCTGGTAGTGAAGCTGGCGGACAGCGAATCTTTCCAACTTAAAGAACTCTGGCGCGATGCCGCAGACTTCGTGACGCTTCGCGGAGATTTCCATATGGGGATCAAACTGACGCGCGAGAGTGGCAGCGATGGGGGTATTAGCGTCTATTTCGGACCGGGCGTCACACAGGAGGAGCAGGTGATTTTCGCAAACTACATCCACGCGCATCTTGGTGACACGTGCGAACAGGCGATACGACTTCGGCACTACGTCTGTCCAAAATGCCATACGCCGAAGGGCAACCCGCAAGTGCTCATGGAGAAGCTCGTCACCAAGAAGGAAACGGCGGATGCTGAGTGCGACAAGTGCGAGACACGGTTCCCACTTTGGGATGCGCTGGAACGAAAGTTTGCAAGCGAGGCGGTTCGCGAACAGGTCGAGGAACTTCAGGCCGATGATCTTGCGAAGTTGACCACCAGGAGAAAAGGGAAGCTGCTCGTGCTCGACGTAGGTGCCCGCATCACGAGCGCAAATCAGAAGTGGTTCGAGATCCCGGGGGATGAAGACGACGGAATCGACATCATGCTCGAATTCACTAACGAAGATGGCAATGGAGTGGGCAAGGGGCTTTGCTTGCAACTCAAGGCTGGTAACTCATTCCTAAAGCAGCGAAAGACCGACGGGGCCGAGATGTTCCCGATCAAGAAACAACGCTGGGTGAAGACATGGATGAGTCAACCCTACCCGGTAATGCTTGTGATCGGCACTTTCTCCGAGGAGGACGAGCGGGCAGTCGGAAAAGGGAAGGTTGAGTTCGCCGACGTACGCTGGATGGAAATCACCAGCGTCCTCAAACGCGAAAGTAAGAACGGCACCAGAGCAGTGAAGCAGATCGAGTTCAAAGGCGAACGGCTGGACTTGAGTAGCGTGCGGCGCTGGCGAGAACGCATTCTTGGCGATTAGTGGGCCAGCATTATTGCTTCCTACATGTTGTGAGTTGCCCGCATTACCCAGTTTTTGGGTTTCCTTCCATTCACGGCGAGCAAGGAAGCGAAAGTTCGCCAGGCAAACTGGGCTATTTCTTCGGCTCGGCTTCGGCCGGCATCTTGGTTGCCTGCCAGCCGACAGCCTGCCATTTGCCGTTGCGCTTGAGGAACGTGCCGGTGTTCAGATAGTTCGCCACTTCGGTCTTGTCGGCCTTCTTGGTCGTGGCGACGAGACGGAAGGCGACGATGGCGGTGGTGCCGTATTGCTGGATGCGAATGTCTTCGGCGGTGTAAACGGTCGAGCCCTCATCCGCCGGCGTGGGAGTCGGAGACACGGCGGCTTCGGCCCGCAACTCGCGCATGATGTCGGCTTTGCCTTTCCGGCGGCCTAACGCGCTGGTGTAGATGAGGTCATCGGCCCAGAAGTGCTCGTGGACGGTGATGTTGTTGGTCGAGGCGCCGGCGAGGAAGTCTTTCAGCAATTTCGTCAGTTCGCCGGCTTCAGGAGCGGGGGCGGGGGAGCTCTGCGAAACAGCCGAAAGAGGGAGGACGACGACGAGGACGAGGACGAAGAGAAGCAGGTGTTTGGTTTTCATGGGATGCCAGTGGTTGGGTGAAGAAGCGTGCACGACAAGACCGCCGGAAGGCAAGCGTGTTGCGCTCCCGTTAGATCAAAGAAATTTTTGAATCCGGCCAGGCGGGTTCGCGCATCTCAAGGACAAGATGATGCAAGATCTTCGGTTCGCGGTCCGGCAGCTGTGGAAGGCGCCGGGGTTCACGATTGCGGCGGTGCTGGTTCTTACCCTTGGGATCGGCGCGAATACCGCGATCTTCAGTCTCGTCCACACAATGTTGTTCGCCCCGCCGGGTTATCCCCGGCCGAACGAGCTGGTCCAGATCTTCTCCCAGGACACCAAGAACCCGAAGGTTTATCGGGCGTTTTCGTATCCGCTATTAAGCGACATCCGGGAACAAAACTCAGTCTTCAGCGGCGTGGCGGGCTTCAACGTCGGCATGGTCGGGATCGGAGAGAAGAACAATACCCGTCGGACTTTCGCCTCCGTCGTCACTTCCAACTACCTTGATGTGCTAGCCGTGCAGCCCGCGCTTGGCCGCGGCTTCACCCAGGACGAAGAACAGCCGGGCCGGGCCGCGTCAGTCGCGTTGGTGAGCTATAGCTATTGGACACGGCATGACCGCAACGCTGCTGTCCTCGGCTCACAGGTCCTGATCAATGGCCGGTCTTGTACGATTGTCGGAGTCCTGCCCAAAACCTTCACCGGCACGCTCGCCGTGCTGTCACCGGAAGTCTGGCTGCCGCTGAGCGCGATGGAACTCATCGCGCCGAACCCGACGAATGACCCAGCGCAGAACGTCGCTAATCGCGCCAGCGAACAACTTCTTACCATGGCGCGTTTGAAGCCCGGCGTGACCACTCCCCAGGCGGAAGCCGCGCTGAAGACGCTCGCAACAAATCTCGAACGTGCCTATCCCGTGGAGCAAAAGGACCAGACCTTGGTGACGGCGCCGCTCTCGCGCTTCTCGATCAGCGACGATCCGCCGGACGACAGCCAAATGGGAGTCGCCGCGCCCATGCTGCTGGGGATGGCGTCGGTTGTTTTGCTCGTGGCCTGCCTGAACCTGGCGAACATGCTGCTCGCCCGCGGCACGGCGCGCCGGAAAGAGATCGCGATCCGGCTCGCGCTTGGCGGAAGCCGCTGGCGCGTCGTCAGGCAATTGCTCACGGAAGGATTGCTGCTCGCGCTCGTCGGCGGCGCGGCTGGGCTCGTGGTCGGGCTTTGGACCTCAAAGCTTCTCGCCATGTCAATGAGCCCCCTGCTTCCGCTCGACGTGGTTTGGAATGCAACGCCAAACCTGCCGATTCTGGTAGCGACCTTTCTCTTTTGCCTCGTCGGCACGGTCGCCTTCGCTCTCGGGCCCGCGCTAAAGCTCTCTCGCCAGAGTGTGATCGGGGATTTGAAGGAGCATGCCGGGGACGATGTCGTCCGCCGCCGCTGGCGTTTCCTTCCGCGCAATCCGCTCGTCGTCATCCAGACCGCCTTTTCGCTTGCCCTGCTCACCGCGGCTGGCCTGTTCGTTCGCGGCGCGGAGAAAGCATCCTCGCTCCAAACCGGATTGAAGATGGAAAGGAACCTGATGCTGGAAGTGGACGCGAGCCTGGGCGGGTTCGACGCGCAACGCGCCGAACAACTTTACCGCACCCTCAACGATCGGCTCGCCGCGCTTCCTGGCGTGCAGCACGTCTCCGTCTCGGCGAGCGCGCCCTTCGGAATGCTCACGCTCGGCAAGGCTATTCAGCGGGCCGGCGTCCATGTCGGCAAGGATGACAAGCCCGGGACGGCCGCGGACGGACTCGCCTACAGCGCGCGCTACAACAGTATCGGCGCCGATTATTTTGCGACGATGGGCATCCCGATCCTCCGCGGCCGCGCATTCACCGCCGCGGAAGCGACGCAGGCGGATGCTCCGCCGGTCGCAATTATTGACGAGGCGCTCGCCAAAAAGCTTTGGCCGGATGGCGACGCGCTCGGCCAGCGAATCCAATACGCGCCTGACGCAGCCCCCCGCGCCAAGCGTGACGATGGCGGACAGAACATGGGGATCAACCAGGGCGGCAAATCCAACATCAAGCAGGAAGAGCCGATCGAAGTGGTCGGCATCTCCGCAGTGACGCGGGGCGGGGTGATCGAGCATGCGCCGCGGGGCGCGATCTATGTCCCGTTCGCCCGCGGTTTCCACAACAACGCATTTTTCTTTGTTCAATTCGCCTCCCTTAACCCGAAGACGGTCACCGAGAGCGCGGATGCAATCCGGCGGGCGGTGCGCGAGACCGATCCGACGTTGCCGATCCTGACGCTGAAGACATTTCCCCAGCATCTCGACGCGAACATGCAGATATTCATCATCCGCACGGGAGCCACCTTGTTTTCGATCTTCGGCGCCCTGGCGCTGCTGCTGGCAATCGTGGGCGTTTATGGCGTGAAAGCCTACTCCGTCGCGCGCCGCACCCGCGAGATCGGTATCCGAATGGCGCTCGGAGCGCGGCCGCAAGGCGTGCAATGGATGATCGTGCGCGAAGGCGCCGTCATGCTGGCCAGCGGAATCGTCATCGGCCTTCTGCTGGCCGCCGCGACCGGACAGCTCCTCGCCGGCATCCTTTATCAGGTGGGCGCGCTCGACCCCGTCGCATTCCTGGCCGCCCCGCTGGTTCTCGGTGCGGCCACCTTGGTGGCAACCTGGCTGCCGGCCCGGCGCGCCACCCGGATCAGTCCGATGACGGCGTTGCGGACAGAATGACCGCGCGCTGTCTAGTTTTTCACTTCAAACCGGCGCACCGCTGACCAGGCGCCCGGCGCGCCGGACGAGTTGTTTGCCCGAACGCGCCACCACATTCTGGTCGCCGGCAGAGTGCTCGTGCTGAATTGAGAGGCGGTGACAGTTTGTTGAACGATCAGCGGCGTCGGGAACGATTCTGAATCGTCGATCTGAATGGTGTAGCTGGCGCCGCCGGTCACGTCACTCCAATCGAAGGTGATGTTGGTTCCCGGCGCGAAACGAGCGTCGGCCGGCGGGCTGAGCAACGATGGCGCCGGCAATGTTGTGGCGGGCGGCGGTGAAACCGAAGGTGCCGGGGTGGGGGCCGTGCCGCGGGTTACCAGGAGACTCGCTGAGCGCGTCGTGTCATAGAGCGCGCTAATCGTAGCCGAGGTGTCCGCGGAGACCGCGAAAGTGCTGATGCTGAAACTTGCCGACGTCTGGCCCGCCGGAATGCTGACAACGCCGGGCACACTCGCGACGAAGCGGTTGCTCGTCGACAGGGTCACGGAGATTCCACCAGATGGCGCCGGCGCGCTGAGAGACACGGTGCCGGTCGCACTAGTTCCACCAGGCACGCTCGCGGGACTAATCGTGAGCGATTGCAGAAGTGGTGCGGCATTCGGGTCGGGACTCACGTTGACGAAAATCGATTTCGTCACGCCGCCGGCCGTCGCGAAAATATTCGCTCCGGTGGTCAGGCCCGAAACGGAACTGGTGCCGATGGCAAAGCTGGCGGTGCTGTTGCCCTCGCTGATGCTGACGCTCGCCGGCACTTGAAGGAGTGATGGATTGTCGGTCGACAGACTGACCGTCCCGCCGCCCGCGGGCGCAGGAATCACGAGTCCCACGGCCGCACGGCCGGAGGTGCCACCGATCACGTTCTGCGACGCTGGGCCGATGGCCTGCAACGTGGCCGGGCCCGGCGCCGGATCGATCCGGAGGATGCGGGCCTGCGCGCCGTTGGATGTGCCGTAGATCGCGCCGATGAACACCCAATGCGGCGCGTTTACTTGCGGAGCGCGCAGGGTGGTGAACGTAGCGCTCATGCTGCCAGCCGGAACGGTGACGTTCGGCGGAACGATGACCTGCCCTTCCATGCTGCCTTGCAACACGACCACCGCGCCGCCCGCCGGGGCGGGAGAGGTGAGCCGCACTGTGCCGGTGGCCGTTTGTCCGGCCGCGATCGAAGGTTGATTGAGGACCAGTGACGAAAGCGCCGGGGGCGGGGCTGCGCTGCCCGCCGGTGTGAGCACGATCGAAACTTGGAACGGATGAACACCACTGTCGCTCTCCGTTCCGGGATCGAGAGTGATCCTCGTCGGCGCCGATACCGGGCTCGTCGCGATCGGGAAGTCGACGTCAGTTGATCCCTCGGGGATGAATACAGTGGCCGGTGGCCTAACGAGACTCGTATCGCCGCTGATCAGCCGGACGGTGACGCCTCCCGGCGGCGCCGCCGATTGCAAGGTCGCCGTCGCGGTCACCGACGTCCCGCCGACTACGCTCTCGTTGCTTAAGTGCAGTCCGTAGAAAATCGGGAGAACGCCGAGCGAACTCTGTTGCCAAACATCGCCGTAGGTCGCGCGCAAGATTCCAATGAGGCCAAAAGGCGGAACAGGGCCGGTCGTCACCGGACCGACAAGGACGTCCGTTTTTCCGGCCGGGATCGTGACCGTGCGCGCGGGAACTTCAGCTTGCGGAATGTCGCTGGCCAGGGTGACAACCGCGCCGCCAGACGGCGCGGGCCCGTCGAGCATGACCCGGGCCTGGGTGGAATTCCCGCCGTAGCCATTTCCCGGCTCCGTGACGATGGCGAACAAATTCAAATTCGGTGCGGCCGCCTGACCCGCGGTAACGGTGAGGGCGCGGCCTGCCGTCCAGGGGCCGGCGACGTCGCCATGCAGCGCGCGCACGCGCCAGAAGTAATTGCCGGGCGGAAGCAGGTTCGGCGTGATCATGAAGTCGGAACGAGTGATCCCCTGAAGCAAGAGCGTTCCGAAGCTGCCAGAGAACGCGGGATCCGTATCGACGTCGAGATCGTACCCCGGCACCTGCGGGTTCGCGGTGTCCGACCAGTCGAAAAAGAAGGGCAGACTCGCGGTCGCTCCGGCTGCCGGAGACAGAAGCGTCGGCGCGGCCGCAACGGGCGCCGAATTTGTGATGTGAACGGTCAACGTTGCCGAAGGCAGCCCGCGCACGTTATCCGCCGAAACCGCTCGGACGCGGTAGTAAACATTGGCCAGGGCGTTACCCCAGCCTCCCTGCGCGAAAGTGCCGAACACCAGCGAATTGTTGGTCAGGGTCAGCGGATACGAAAAGGTCGGTTCGTCGTCGATCTCGAGCAGATAATAGTGCGCGCCCGGCACGGCGGACCATTTCAAGTCGAAGGTTTCGACGAGATGAAATTGGGCGTTGTTCACCGGCGTGATGAACTGCGGGACCCCGGCCGGCGCCGGTCCCAACCCGGTGACGGAGAGACTCCGAACGGCCGACCAGGCCGAGTCCACCGAACCGGTCGCGCCCCCGACCATCTGGGTGGCTTTGACTCTCCAAAAATACGTTCCATTCGGCAGACCGCTCAGTTGAGCCTGCGTCGCCGTTGGCACCGAGGGAACGTTGTCCATGTTGGTGAAGCCGGAGGCGACAATCGATGTGAACCCCGAGGTAGTGGCGACCTGCCAAGTGTAGCTGCCGATCGGTCCACCAGTGGCGGACGTCGCGTCCCAATCGAGCGTGATCGGTTGGACGAGCGACGCGCCGCTGGCCGGTGCGACGAGCGCGGGCGCCGCCGGCCCGTTCTGAGTGGGCGGCGGAGTAGGAGTTGGACGCGATCCGGAACCCTTTGACGCGACCGACCATTCGACGGTGGTGAGAAGCAAAAGTGCGGTGAAGGTGGCGCGAACGGTGGCGTAGCTCATACGCTGTTTATAAAAAAACCAGGCAAGAGCCGCGACCGACGAAAGGTAACGCGATTGTTACCTTTTCCACGAGGCGCCCGCTCTCCACGGCCGGGATCGGAGATCCCAGTGGCAACGAGAAAAGTTTAGACAGATTTCGCTTGGAGATTCGTTTAAATCATATATGGCTATATAACATATAGCTTCAACGAATCTTGATCGCGAACTGAAGAAAGGCAGCGCCGAGCTTTTGATCCTGTCTCTGGTGGAGGATCGGCCCCGGCATGGCTATGACATCGGGCAGCTCATCGAACTGCGTTCGCGCGGGACGCTCCGGTTCAATGTCGCGTCGCTTTATCCGTTGCTCTATCGCTTGGAAAAGCGCGGCTGGATTCGCGGCCGCTGGGTGGAGAAAGCGGGGCAGCGGCGCCGGCGCTACTACCGGCTCACCCCGGCCGGGGAGAAGATTTTGAAAGCGCAGCGGGAAGGCTGGCGCGAATTCGTCGAAGCGATCAGTCGGATCACGGGAATTCAACATGCCTGAGTTCGAGGAAGAAATCAGGAAGCGACTCGAGGGATTAAATCTCTCTCCGGCCCGCGAGATCGAGATCGTCGAGGAGTTGTCTCAACACCTCGAGGATCAGTACGAGCAGTCGCTTAGTCGCGGCGCATCGGAAGCCGAAGCCCGGGAGGCGATCTTATCCGAGCTCAGCGGGAATGAACTGCTGGCTCCGGCCCTGAAACGCGTCGAGCGGCGGGTCCCCCAAAACCCCATCCAGATGGGAACGGAAAGGAAAACAAATATGATTGGAGATCTTCGCCAGGACGTTCGCTACGGCCTCCGCATGCTGATGAAAAATCCGGCGTTCACGATTATCGCAGTGCTCGCGCTTGCCCTTGGCATTGGAGCAAACACCGCCATTTTCAGCGTGGTCAATACTCTCCTGCTCCGGCCGTTACCCTATAAGAACCCGGAGCAATTGGTCGTCATTTGGGAAAATGCGACCCACCTCGGATTTCCAAAGAACACGCCGTCGCCAGCCAATTTTCTCGACTGGCAAAAGCAGAACACGCTCTTCACCGGAATGGGCGCATTCGCCGAGCGCACTTTCAATCTGACCGGCGTGGGCGAGCCGGAGCGGCTCGAAGGCCGGCGTGTTTCGGCGAACCTCTTTGAGTTGTTGGGCGTGAAACCAATTCTCGGCCGCACCTTTGTCCCGGACGAAGACAAACCCGGGACGAAGGTCGCTCTCCTGAACGAGAGTCTCTGGAAACGTCGCTTCGGAAGCGACCCCGGCGTCATCGGGCGCGCCCTGGCGCTCAACGGCGAGAGCTATACGGTCGTCGGCGTCCTCCCAAACAGTGTCCGGCTTCCGGGCTTCGGAAACTGGCGAGACCAGGTCTGGGTCCCACTGGCATTCCCGGCGGAAGAAGCCGCCAGTCGCGGGAATCATTTTCTGGAAGTCATCGGGCGGATGAAACCCGGCGTGACGCTCCCGCAGGCCCGAGCCGAAATGGAAACGATCGCCGCGCGCTTGGCCCAGCAGTATCCGGAGGAAAACACGCGGATCGGCTCCGTGGTGACGCCGTTGCACGAAGAGATCGTCGGCGACATGAAGCCGGCGCTGCTCATTCTGCTCGGCGCGGTTGCCTTCGTGCTCCTCATCGCCTGCGCGAATGTCGCCAATTTGTTGCTCGCTCGCGCGGCGGCGCGGCACAAGGAGATCGCGCTCCGGCTTGCCCTGGGTGCCGATCGCGTCCGGCTGACGAAACAGCTGCTGGTCGAAAGCGTAATGCTTTCGCTCCTCGGCGGCGCCGTCGGGTTGGCCCTGGCCTATGCCGGCCTCCAGGTGTTGACCCGTTTTATTCCGCCGGATGTGGCCCACGCGGACATGATCGCGATCGACGCGAAAGTACTTCTCTTCACGCTGCTCGTGGCTCTGGTTACCGGGCTCATTTTTGGGCTCGCCCCCGCCAGCCAGGCAACGCATTTCAATCTGAACGACACCTTGAAAGAAGGCGGCCGTGATTCCGGCGCCGGCCCTCGGGGAAAGCGATTGCGGAGCGCGCTCGTCATCGGCGAAGTGGCCGTCTCGTTCCTTCTCCTGATCGGCGCCGGCCTTTTGATCAACAGCTTCATGCACCTGCGGAATCTCGATCCCGGTTTTCGTGCCGATCATTTGCTCGCTCTGAACGTCGATCTGTCGGAGGTGAAGTATCCGGACACGGCGAAGCGAACTGCCTTCTTCGACGAAGTGGTGCGGCGCGTCCAAGCGTTGCCGGGTGTCCGCTCCGTGGCCGTCGCCGGGAATCTGCCGTTCACCTACAACGGTGATTCCATGCCCATCGGTGTCGAAGGGATTCCCGATCCCCCACCGGATCAATGGCCGGATGTGATTTTTCGCACGGTCGGCCCGAATTACTTCAGCACCATGGGAATCCCGTTGGTGCGCGGCCGCGATTTCACCGACCAGGACACGCTCGACACCACCCTTGGCGTGGTGATCAGCGAAAAAACTGCCAAACGTTATTGGCCTGACGAGGACCCGATCGGCAAACGTCTCAAGCCCGGTTCGACCGCGGGTTCGAGCCCGTGGCGGACTGTGATCGGGGTCGTGAAGGATGTCCGGCAAAATGATTTCATCGCCGAACCAAAGATGCAGATGTATTTCAACTTTCGGCAGGTCCGAAGCCTGGTCGCGAATGCGCTCGTCGTCCGGACAGCGGTCGATCCTCTAAGCCTCGCAACGTCGGTCCGGAACTCCGTCTGGGCGGTCGACAAAGACCAGCCGGTCTCGAACATGGATTCGATGGAAACAATCGTGGCGGGGGCCGTGGCGCGCCAGCGTTTCAGTATGTTGCTCCTGGCGATCTTCGCCGGCGTTGCGCTTATCCTCGCCGCCGTCGGGATTTATGGCGTCATGAGCTACTCCGTCGCGCAGCAAACCCGGGAGATCGGCATTCGCATGGCCCTCGGCGCCCAGCGCAGCGACGTCCTGAAGATGACCGTGAAACAGGGGCTGAAGCTCGTCGGCCTGGGCCTGATTATTGGCCTCCTGGCGGCCTTCGTTCTCACCCGGGTAATGGCGACCCTCCTCTTCGGCATCAGCGCCACCGACCCGCTCACCTTCATCAGCATCTCACTCGTGCTTCTGGCCGTCGCCCTCCTGGCGAGTTACCTCCCCGCGCTCCGTGCGACTCGCGTCGACCCGATGATCGCGTTACGGGCTCAGTAGGTCGCAGGCCCGGCAGTGCGGCTGGTCCGCGGCACAGAACAATTCTTTATGTTGTTGACACAATTGATCAGGTTGATATCATTGATCATATGACAGCGACGGCAACAAGGGAAGCTACCAAGGTCAAATCACAGGATACGCGAGGGGACGAGGTGTTGGTGATCGAACGGCCACTCTCGAGCCAAAAGGGCATTCGCGAGCTAGCCAGGGAGTTGAAAAGTGCGCTCACCGCGCACGGAGTCGGGACCGAGGATAAACAGGTGGTGGTGAAAGTTTCGCTTACCGATGTTGGCGATGACGCCAAAATGGCGAAAGTGGCGGCGTTCGATCCACGCGCGGCCGGGCTTGCCTTGGTGCAGAAACTGAAGGAGTCGGAAGGCGGCTCATGGAGCGGTAGGGAGCTGAACGAGCGATTTGGTCTAACCTCGGCGACATTGCATGGCCGTCGCAAGATGCGCCGAATCGTCTTTTGGCGAGATGCCAAGCATGATTTTTTCTATCCGCAGTGGCAATTTACCGAGGCTGGAGCGATGCGGCCGGGCATCGAAGATATCCTGAAGGTTTTCAACAGCACGGACGAGTGGCGGGTCATGCGTTATTTTCTCTCGCCCCGGCGCCAGCTCGAGGGCAAAAAGCCGCTCGACTTGCTGCGCTCGGGGGAGGTAGAAAAAGTGATCTCCCATGCCCAGAACAACGCAGCTGAAGGCAGCTGGTAAAGTTGCAAAGCCTCCGCCGCAGGCTGCTTTCGACAAAAAAATCCCCCTGCGCAGTTATTGCCGAACCGAGACTGGCCTGTTTCGGCGGCTCCACGTGCTCAATCTGGACACGTCGGATCCATGGCCTGCCATCTATTTTAGTACCCGCGGCACGACTCGCTTCGACCCGGTTGGAGGAGTGGGCACCATGTGCGTCGGTCAATCGTTGGGCGGCGCCCTGATGGAGAAGTTCGACGACTCGTGGGGTCCGGCGGGAGATGACAGTCGCAGCTTGACTGAGCAACAACTCAATGAAACCTGGGAAACCCTGATTTATCTGCCCCCGGTGACGCTGTTTGACTGCGGCGGCCCCAACCATTTGTCAAAAATCGGAATGGATGCGCAGATGTACACGGGCGAGTATGCGGGCACGCAAGTATGGGCCATGCGGATGATGTCACACCCCCATATGATTGACGGGATTGTCTTTCCCTCGCGCCACGATCCCACGCGCCAGAACATCGCCTTGTTTAAACGGTTGGCCCTTGCCACTCCACACCACGACCCCACTTTGACCATTGCTAACTTGCCCGGATGGACTCCGGACGCCGCGCACTCCGCCGACCTTATCTATGGGCCGATGCAAATTCTGGCTACGCACCCCGAACTCGATGCGACGCTGGTCGACCTGGAGGTCAGCCGAGTTTCGCCTTAGTGGCCCGATCGACACCGCCTGCGCAAACCGCGAAAACGGCTTATGCTTCGCCCGACGATGCAGTCCCAAGCCGCAGCCACGTCCCGAAAAACCGCGGACCCATTTGGGCAGGACGCAAAAACCTTGCCGCAGCGTTACTTCATAGCGCCGGAACTATTTGAAGAGGAGTTGGAGAAGGTCTTTGCCACGCATTGGGTCTTGGTCGGGCATCAGTCGGAGGTGGCGAAGGCGGGGGACTATTTCGTTCGGGATGTGGCGGGCGAATCGCTGATCATCGTCCGCGACAAGAACGAAGAGGTGCGCGCGTTTTACAACGTGTGCCGCCATCGGGGCACGCGCCTTTGCGAGGAGGAGCGGGGCCACGGCGCGGCGATCCAGTGTCCGTATCATGCCTGGACCTATGGACTAGACGGGCGGTTGATCGGGGCGCCGCACATGGATGAGGTCAAGGGGTTCAAGAAGGAGCGATATTCGCTGTGCCCGGTGAACGTTGGCGTCTGGGAGGGATTTATCTTTGTGAACCTGGACGACGGTCCGGGTTCTCTGGAGGAATGGTTCGCGCCGTTGCGAGGGAAGTTTTCGCAATGGAATTTGTCAGGACTGCGATCAGCAAAGCGGGTCGAGTACGACGTGAAGGCAAACTGGAAGCTGATGTTCGAGAATTATGCCGAGTGTTATCACTGTCCGGGAGTGCACCCAATGTTGTCGAAGATATCGCCTTACGACTCGGCGGAGAACGACCTGTCGGAGGGACCGTTTCTGGGCGGATTCATGAAGGTCAATAAAGGAAAAAGCCTGACCATGAGTGGAGAGGCCTGCGCGATGGCAATCGGTTATCATCACGAAGATGGGGACCACGTCTTCTACTACTCGATTTTTCCGAACATGCTCCTAAGCATGCACCCGGACTACGTGATGGTGCATCAGCTTTGGCCACAATCGCCCGAGCGGACCCTGATCGTGTGCGATTGGTTTTTCCACCCGGACGCGTTCGACCGCGACGTTTTCCGGCCGGAGGATGCAATAGAGTTTTGGGATATTACCAACAAGCAGGACTGGCACGTGTGCGAGCTGAGCCAGCAGGGAATCGCGTCGAGAGCGTATGAGCCGGGACCCTACAGTTCGCGGGAGTCGATCCCCGCAGCCTGGGATCGGGAATATCTGCGCCGGATGCAGTAAGGTTCAACGCCCGCCAGGCCGAATCCGCGACTGCAGGCGCAACTGCTGTGTCCGAAAACTGACTGGCTCAGACGCAGTTCCTGATGCGGTGTAGCTCGAGCGTCCGGCCAATTGAGCGTCCGGATCTGGAGATCGAAGCAAAGACAAGACGTCAAGCCAGCTGGGATCGCCGGCAAAGCCAATTACGCCGCGCGGCGCGAACCATGTTCGCCACAAGAGCCAGGCATCGCTTCGCAAAGTCCGGCCGCCTATCCAGACGGTCTGTGGAATCAGTCCGTTCAGGACCGTGACGAAGACGCGGAAGAGCAGGGCCGCAGTGACAAAACCTCCGGGACTGCGAGTTAATGCCTCACCAAATCCGCCCCAAATTCGCGTAATCAAACCATAGCCCAGCGCCAGGACTGTGACATCTGCCAGCGGTCCACCAATCACGAAGAGCGACTGCCGGATCCTCGGATTCTTTCCTCCACGATCGGAGGCGTGCGCAAATCCGCCCAGAGGCCAGAGGCGCCAGACGATGCGGACACCACCGGGCAGCCGTTTGGCCGCGAGCATCGTTCCAAGGCCAACATGCAGTTCGGCCAGTTTGAAACGAAGAATGGCGGCAAGGAACAGGTGTCCGAATTCATGCAGAAAAATATGGGCATGTAAGCCGACGAAGGCGACCAACAGCCACGCGATTAGGGTCGGAATTCGAAGCGGGCTCGCTGGAATAAGACCGAAAAGGACCGTGGCAAAGACCGCGAAGAAAAGTATGTCGAAAACGCCGTTGGCACTTCTTTCCTGGCGGCCGGAGGAAGAACGTACGAGTCGAAAACTATCGTCTCCCATGGCAATAAATCGCCGATAGAGGAAGCCCGCGAGCCAGATAACAAGAGACGACGGGACAAGCACCGCGACGCTTTTGGTAAGAAGCCTCGCCTCATGCGCAACTAGTCGCCCGTCGTGCGCCCACCCGAGCAACATCGCGCCCACGAGAAGGAGCGAACACAGGCCTGTCACGCATCCAACGGCGATGGTGAGAGTGCAGAGGATTTGGAGCAGCGATCGGAGGAACTTGCCCATGGAACGCCATGACAAAGCTGTCCACGTGCCAAAACGCCGGGACCCACAAGACCATGGATTAGTTTCTTGTTGCCTTGAGCACTCCAAGAACCCGCCTGGGAGCGATGGCGCGGTAGCTTTCGTCGACGAACGAGAGAAGCTGCGCGACGGACGTTCTCGCTTTGGGTCGCAGGGTGACCCAGCCTTTCGCGCCCAGCCCATAATGAGTCGGCTCCGAACCTGGGAGAGCGAGAGCCTTGGAGCGGGAGTGCGGAAGTTTCACCGAGAAGCTGAGGTCGTCGCCATCCAGTCGCATAAAGACGAACGTCTTGCCTTTCACCTTGAAGGCGCTTTCTCCCCAGGGGAAGGCCTCCGTCGTTCAGGGAAATCGAGGGCGAAATCGCGCAGACGCTTAGCAATTGTGGCGAGCTGTTTGTTGGGAGGCGTCGCGCTTTTGGTTTTCATAATCCGAGAAACTCGCGGGCGGTGCCGGCGAGCAATTGCGTCTTCTCGTTCGCTGCGAGGTCGCTCATCGAATCGATGAGTGCGCCGGGATGCGCTTCGCCGAGCGGGAAGGGGTAATCGGAACCGAGAGCGACGCGGTTAACGCCAAACAGTTTCACGAGAAGGCGAAGCGCATCGGCGTCGTGAACCAGCGAATCGACATAGAAGCGTGCCGGATTGCCGTTACCGGCGAGGTAAGATCGCGGGTTGTTCTTGTTATCAACGGCGACCAGATCGGGCCGGACATGAAAGGCGTGTTCGATCCGGCCAATGGTGAACGGGAACGAACCGCCACCATGCGCGAAGGCGACTCGCAACTTCGGAAAACGGTCGAAAACGCCGCTGAACATCATGGAACAGATCGCGAGGCAGGTTTCGGCCGGCATCCCGACCAGCCACGGCAGCCAGTATTTTTGCATCCGCCTCTTTCCGAGCATGTCCCAGGGGTGAACAAAGACAGCCGCATTCAGTTCCTCGGCCGTCCGCCAGATCACGTCGAGCGAAGGATGATCGAGGTTCCGGCAGTCAGCGCCCTGACAATGCTCGTTCGCGTCGACGTGGCTTCCGATCTCCACGCCGCGCAAACCGAGATCGCGAACACAGCGTTGGAGTTCCCCGGCCGCGAGATCGGGATCCTGTAACGGAATTGTCCCGAGGCCTGCGAAGCGCGTCGGCTGCGCCCGGACGACTTCAGCGATGTGATCATTCAAGAGGCGGGAAAGATCGAGGGTGTCGGCCGCTTTGGCCCAGTAGCTGAACATGACCGGCACGGTCGAAAGGACCTGCATCGACACTCCATCGCGGTCCATCTCTTCGACGCGGGACGCGGGATCCCAGGTATTCGACTCAATTTTCCGGAAGAACTGGTCGCCTTTCATCATCCGCGCGCTGCAGGCGTCGCAATGCTCGAGACGGATGAAACCGGGATAGCCGTATTTCGCGTCGAGATCGGGCCACTCGCGGGGGAGGATGTGAGTGTGGAGATCGATCTTCACAAAGACATGGTAGGGACGTCGCGCTGCGGCGTCCACGGACATCGCAGCGCGATGTCCCTACCTCAGAATGGCTTGACCGGCTCGGGCTTCGGGACTTTGTGGCCGCATTTCTTGCAGGTGCGCCGCGCGTCATCGTTCCAGAAGTCGAGCATCGCCTGGCTGAAATGCTGGACGATGTCGCCGCAATCGAAATCAATATCTTCGACCAGGGCGCCGCAGTTCTCGCAGTAAAAAATAACATGCTCGTGTTCGCCGGCCGGGCGGCGGCGCTCGACCACGACGCCAATGGTATCAGGCGGGCGAACCGGCGCATGCGGAACATTGGGCGGAATGAAGAAGGTTTCGCCCTCGCGGATCAGGTGATCCACGATTCGGTCGCCCTCGCGAATCCGCACTTTGATGTCTCCCTTTAGTTGGTAGAAATACTCTTCCGAATCGACCAGGTGAAAATCGTTCCGGGCGTTGGGCCCGGCAATGACCATGACAAAGAAGTCGCGGCCGTCGTAGAGGTAGCGGTTGCTGACGGGCGGCTTGAAGAGGTGCCGGTTTTCTTCGATCCAGTGGTTGAGATTAACCGGCGGTTGCACTTTGGAATCGGTGCGGGCCGCCCCGGTCGTGGGCGATGGAGGCTCAGCAAGATTGGCCATGGATCGAGGCTATTTCCTTACCCGCGCAGCGTCAAACCATCCGTCCGAGATTGTAGGGGTCTGGTCTTTCGACCATGATGGTTCGGATGCAGATCTTCGATATTTCGCGGGCGCTCTCCAATGACCTCGCGCCCTGGCCGGGTGATGCGCCGTTTCATTTCGAGTTGAAATGGAAGATGGCGGAAGGGGCCACGGTGAACGTGGGGGCGATCCAGATGGGTGTGCACAACGGCACCCATGCGGACGCTCCGTTTCATTTCGAGGAAGGGGCGGAGACGATCGAGCAGATGTCGCTCGAAAATTATTTGGGCGACGCCGTTGTCGTGGACCTGACCAGGAAATTCGGGGCTGATCGGGCGCGACAAATCACCGTCGCCGATATCGAGTCGTGTTCGGATGCGCTGAGCAAGGCGCCGCGGTTGTTGCTCAAGACCTGCGTCTGGAAGGATTCGAAATTTTTCCCCGACTGGATTCCAATCATCGCGCCTGATGTGCCGGGATGGCTGCGCGCTCGAAAGGTGAAACTGCTTGGGTTCGATCTGCCTTCCGTCGATCCGATCGAGGCGAAGGAATTGGTGAACCACCACGCGTTGGCCGCTGCGCAAATTGCCGTTGTCGAGTCGCTCGACTTGAGTGGAATCGAGGCGGGCACCTACCATTTTTCGGCGCTGCCGTTGCGGATCAACGGCGGCGATGCCGGGCCGGTCCGGGCGGTGATTTGGCGGGATTGAGTCGTTGTGACTGATTTTTTGGATTCCCGGGTTATGCGTTGGGGCCTGCTGGCAGTGGCGCTCGTGCTTTTCGCGATCTCGAATGTGCCCTGGCACCTGGATGATTACGACCAGGCGAAACAAGCCTTCACCTCCTACGAAATGGTGGAGCGCGGTCACTGGTTGTATCAACACACGCCGAATGGCTGGGTGGCGACCAAGCCTCCGTTGGTCGGCTGGATCTCCGCTGCATTTTTCGCAGGGACGCGAACCTGGGAGCTGGCGTGGCGGCTTCCTTCTTTTCTTGCGGCGGTGGCGTTGCTCGCGCTCATTGTGCGCGCGGCGGCGACATACGGACGCCTGGCCGCTTTACTGGCGGGCTGCGCCTTTAGTTTCAATCTCTTCGTGCCGCGCCTGGCCTCACTGGTGCGGACGGATATGCCGCTGGCGCTGGTCGTTTTCGCCATCGGCTGGTTGATCTGGAAAAAAATTCGGCGGCGCGAGAGCTGGACGACGAAAGATCGGTTGCTCCTCTTTCTCCTCCTGAGCGCCGGCATGTTGATTAAAGGCCCGATCATTTACGCCTTTCTGTTGCCCGGCATCGTAGCGTTTGAATGGAGACAGCGGCGGAATGGCGACGCGGCAGCCGGATGGGGAGGGTGGTTGCCCTGGCTGGCCTCGTTTCTGATCTTCCTGCTCTGGGTGGCCGGCGGAATTCATTTCGTGCCGGAATTCATCGAGCACGTCGTTTTGCGCGAATTTGCCGGAAGATTCAGCGACGAGATGCACCGGCCCCAGCCGATTTACTTTTATTTGCCCCACTTGTTGCATCGTTTTGCGCCGTGGAGTCTGCTCTTGATCCTGCTGCCGATCCTGGCGATCCGCAAAAGTGGCGATGGGATGCGAGCGGCGGTGCGCCGGATGTCGCCGGAAACATTCTGGCTCGTGGTCTGGAGTCTCGGCGGATTAGTGGTGATGTCCTTTGTTCCCTCGAAACGGATCGACCGCATCTTTCCGATAGTGCCGCCTCTGTGTCTGCTCCTGGCCGCGATGATGGCGGACTTTCGAAAGCGAGAAGGACTGCGACGGACCATCGATTGCTCGGCCGCGGTGGGAATTATCCTCGGTTTCCTGCTGACGACTGGTTACGCGGCCAATCGAATCATCGACGCGAATCGGAAACACAGGGATGCGTTCGCCCAGTTTGGCCGAGCGGTGGTAAAAGCGGCGCAGGAACACGGCTGGCGCTACGCAATTGTCGGCGGCGATGACGAAGGACTGTTGCTCTATGTTCGCCGGCTGGAGTTCATCGAAGAACCGGACCAGGCCGTGGCCGAATGGAACGCCGGGAAATGGGACGCCCTGGTGGTGCCGGAAGACGAAATGCAGGGACTGCTCCAGCGTTTCGAGGGGGGCGATCCGAAGATGTTCCTGCGCTCGGAGCCCGCGGGCCGATATCGCAGACGCTATCTGCTGCTCGTCCGGCCATCGTCCTCTAGCGGCGACGGGGCGAAAAGCCGCTCGACTTTGCCCAGGCGATTTGTAGTCTCGCGTCCGACTTGAACGACCTGATGCAGTATCCTAAAGCCGAGATCGAAGCGCTTTGGTGCCCGTGGCGCGTGGAGTATTTCGAACAGGAAACGCCAAATCCGGATTTTCTTTCGGATGCCGCCCGGACGAGCGACGACGCCGCGCATCTGGTCGTGACGCGCCGGAAGAATGCCTTTCTGATCATGAACCGATATCCGTACAGCGTCGGCCATCTCATGGCCGTGCCCTACCGGAAAACGGCCGACGCCTCCGCGTTAGGGGAGAATGAAGTGCTTGAGCTCTGGAATCTCGCCATGCACGGCCAGCGGCTCCTGCGCGAGACCATGAAGGCGCAGGGATTCAACGTCGGCCTGAACCTTGGCCAGTGCGCCGGCGCCGGCGTCCCCGATCATCTTCACTTGCACATTGTGCCGAGGTGGAATGGCGACACGAATTTCATGCCGGTTCTTTCGGGAACAAAAATGCTTTCGGAAGGTTTGCGCAGTCTCTATGAAAAACTGATCGCGACCCAAACGCGGATTGAAAAAGACAGCACCACGAAATCATGAGCAACTGGATCGAGCCACCGCCGAAGCAAAAAGGAACGGGTTGTCTGGGCAAAGGCTGCATGACGCTCGTAGTTTTCATCATCCTTCTGGCCCTCGCCTTTTTCATCGGGGGTTACGTTGGGGTGCGTTATGTCGTGACTTCGACGGAGCCGCGTCCAATTCCGCAGATTGAAACCTCGCAGACGGAGCAACAGGCGGTGCAGACGCGTTGGGAGGAATTCCAAAGCGCGAGCGACAATCCCCAGCTTCAGGTTGCGCCGCAGACTTCGGAGACGACGGCAGCCACGCCGACACCGGCGCGCAATCGGATTGAATTGACCGCCGGCGATATCAACCAGCTCATCGCGGCGAGCCGGAATGCGCGCGGAAAGGCTTTCGTGTTTATCGAAAACAACATCCTCCGCGCGCAAATCAGCATTCCCCTGGACAAGGTCGGTTTCCGGGGACGTTTCCTCAATGGCGAGCTTCAGCTCAAGCCGGCGCCGGACGGCAACCCGCGCAACGTGGAAATCACGGAGGTCTCCTCGGGAGGGGTGTCCGACAAGGTCCTGAACACGCTCCTTGGGTTTCGTTCCCTGCGCAGTTACGCGGACCAATACGCGTCCGAATGGGGGATCACGAGTTTCACCATCGAAGGCAACAAGGTCATCATCGAAAACGGCGGCCGCTCCATCCCCGGGGTGCGGTAGGGGCATTCCTCTGTAGCCACGGCGCTCTATCGCTGTGGATAGCGTTGAACGGCGACAGAGCGCCTTTGCTTCAGCACGCGCCCAAATCTTGACGGCTTAAAGCCGTCAAGATTGCGGCGCGCCTTCGAAGATGGAATGGCAGGTTTGGCATGATCCAATTGCTCGATTCGCAAAGCCGGAGCAAGGAGCGGCGCTTTCCAAACCGCCGTTTGCAGCAGCGCCGCTTTGAAAGCCGGCCTCGCTCTCTGGTCTGCTTTACGGGTCGGCATAAAAAGCCGCAGCGACACCCGACGTGTTCTTTTTAATGGCGACAGAGCGCCGTTGCTACAGCACGTGCCCAGATCTTGACGGCTTAAAGCCGTCAAGATTGCGGCGCGCCTTCGAAGATGGAATGGCAGGTTTGGCATGATCCAATTGGTCGATTCGCTAAGCCGGAGCAAGGAGCGGCGCTTTCCAAACCGCCGTCTGCAGCAGCGCCGCTTTGAAAGCCGGCCTCGCTCTTTGGTCTGCTTTACGGGTCGGCATAAAAAGCCGCAGCGACACCCGACGTGTTCTTTTTAACGGCGACACAGCGCCGTTGCTGCAGAGTCACTGCATGATTTCGCGAACGAAAACGTTGAGCTGACCGTCGCTTTGCTTGCGCACCTCTGTGATCTCGTAGGGACGCGCGTCATCCCGGGTCACGGTTGAGCCGCGGGTCGGCGGATTATACCCGGCCGGGTATTCCACGACGATGCGCATGTTCTGGCCTCCGCCCGCCAACTTTAGGACTGCATCCGTAATTCCCGTTTTCGGCCGGAGCACGGCCCGGTTCGGCTCCGTAAAATTGACGACAAACTGGCCTTTCAGGTAAACCCGTTCCCCGGCCAATCCGCGATCGGCCAGATCGCGCACGTCGGAAGGCGTGATCAAACGGCCGAGCGGCATTTTCCCCGGGAGATAGGTTTTCCAGGTGCCGCCGCCTGCGGTCGAGGCGAGCGAATTCTCAGGAGGAACAGGCGTCGCTGAGGGTGCGCCCGAGCTGGCAGGCGAAGCCGCCGCGACTGTTGGTGGAGTCGTCGCTGCCGGCGGGGCCGCGGAAGGCGCCGGAGTTTTTGCTGACGCTACCAACGTCGGACCCGGAGTCGGCTTGGGTGGCGCCGGAGAATTCTGGGCCATCATCGCGGCGGGCGTGCGGGTGGGCGCCGGCGTGGGCTTTTGGTTCTTTTTGCTGCCTTTGGCTGGTTTGGGAGTCGGCGTCGGCGGAGGGGGCGGCGGAGTTACGACCGCGACTCGCGGCGTATCGACTGGGACAGCCGGCACAACCTGGATCAATGCATTCGTCGCCGGTGGGGGAGGCGTGGGCGCTAGCCCGGCGACGGCGTCATTCTGCCGGTTGGGTTGAACCCGGTCGCGAAAGGTGGCGTAGTGGGCCTCGGCATTGCGGCGGTCCGCCTCCTTGAAGAGCGGCCAGCCGGCGGCCAGGTTCAGATCGGGCGGAGGCTCGAGCGTGAATGTGCCCGGCCCACGTGTGCCGGCGTAACTCAGGTAGAGCAACGGCATGGCCGTGATCATGATGCGTCCGTCGGACAAACGCTCGGCATGGATGATCGCGGAGAGATCGTGAGTCCGTTCCAGTTTGATCTCCAAACCCGTCACCAGGGTTTGCTTCATCAAAGGGAGCGACTGTGCATCGGAAGGATAAACATGCTCGAGCAGCAATTCGCCGTGATCGACCGCGTTGGTGAGTGCGACCATACCGGAGGTCACCAGGTCATCTCCCGTAAGCTCGCGCGCTTCCATCAGGTTGAACCGGCCGATGACGTAGGGAACGAGGCCGCGCACCTGCTGATAGTTCCGGATGTAATTGCGGATCAACTCGGCGTTCACGTTCGCGAGCTCCGTCGGGCTCAGGGCGATATAACGATCGTAGAGCTGCTTCGAGGTGAGGAATTCGCCGGCCGGGGCCGCGGTCAGTTCAAAGCGCTTGGCGGGCTCGATCTTGTGGAGCTTTTTGAGAATGCGATAGCTCTGCGGCCGCTCCGGTTGCCAGAAAATGTAGAAGCTTCCCAGCCAGGCCGCGAAAGCGAACCCAGTCAGGAGAAGGATGGCGATCGACCAGCCAAAGAGGTTGGTCTTTTTCCGCCGCGGACGCCCGTACGACTCTTCGTAACGATAATAATCCCGGGCCATCTAAACGCGCCTGCTTCGCGAACGATTCGTTTTCAAGCAGGGCGGGCTGCTTCGAAAGACGTACCGCACCCGCAAGTCCGGGCAGCATTCGGATTCTCGATATGAAAGCCGGCGCCCGTGAGGCCGTCGCGATAATCCAGGGTCGACCCCCGCAGATAGTCCGCGCTCTCGCGATCAACGAAAAATTCGACTCCGTCCTGGGCCACGACGGCATCGCCCTCTTTTTGGGCATCGAGCGACATTTCGTATTGAAGGCCCGAACAGCCGCCCTTCGCGATCCCCACGCGCAATCCCTTTCCCTCAGCTGCGGTTTGGGATTCGAGCAGGGTGCGAAGCTGTCGAACTGCGTTCTCCGTCACGGTAATCATCGGTCGTTCGAAATTATCGTGTGGAGAGGGCAAGTCAATGGAGACGGCGCGCCCTCGCGCCGTTGCGATTCGCGGCGCTTTTCCCCAACGGCTCGCCGCGGCGAGCCGTCTCCATGCAGGTGTCTCTATGCGAACGTCGCCATCTGTTTTCGCGCTTTTCCTTCGCAATCGCAATTCGGCAACCTAAAATTGGAAATTAGATGAGCCGCATTCGCCTGTTGCCGGAAATTCTCGCCAGCCAGGTGGCGGCTGGCGAAGTGATCGAGCGGCCGGCTTCCGTCGTGAAAGAGCTGGTCGAGAACAGCATCGACGCCGGCGCGGGCAAGATCGAGGTCAGCATCCGCCGCGGCGGGATTTCGCTCATGCGAGTGGTGGATGACGGCTGCGGGATGGACCGCGACGACGCGTTGCTCTCTCTCGAGCGACACGCGACCAGTAAGATTCGCACAAAGGACGATCTGGCGGCGATAGCGACGCTCGGTTTTCGCGGGGAAGCTTTGCCGAGCATCGCGAGCGTCTCGCGCTTTCGGCTCACCACGCGAGAGCATGACGCGGTGGCCGGGACTGAAATTATCGTCGCGGGAGGGAAGATCGAAACCGTGCGCGACGGCGGGGAAGCGCCGGGCACCCAGATCGAAGTGCGCTCGATCTTTTACAATCTGCCCGCGCGCCGGAAATTTCTGCGCTCGGAAAACACCGAGAGCCGCAACATCGAGCATCAGCTTCATTTGCAGGCGACGGGTCATCCGGAAATCGCTTTCGTGTTTGTTCGCGATGAACGCGTGGTCTTCCAGCTTCCGCCCGCTGCGACCTTGCTGGATCGAATTCGCGATCTTCACGGCAAGGAGGTCGTGGAGCGTCTGTTACCGGTCCAGGAACCGAAGGAGGGACCGATCCGGATTCGCGGCCTGATCGGGCAAGCGGGAGTGAGCCGGCAGACGCGCGCGCAACAGCTGGTGTTCGTGAACGGGCGGGCCGTGGAGAATGCGGTCCTCACCGCGGCGTTGCGCGAGGGTTATCACACCGCCCTGATGAAAGGCCAGTTTCCGGTGACCTTTTTGTTCCTCGATCTCGATCCGGCCGCGGTGGATGTGAATGTTCACCCGGCCAAACGCGAAGTCCGTTTTCGCGACCCGAGCGGCGTCCGGGAAGCGCTGGTGGCGGCGATTCGCGAAACGCTCGAGAGCGGCCGGCGCGATTGGCAGCAGCAATTTCAAAAGCCGGCCGCTGGAGCAGGGATCGTCGATCCCGGCCCGATTCCCGCGCCGGCAGTTGTCCCGATCGATCCGGGATCATCGATCCCGGCTCCAAGGCCGATCCCATTTACAACGGAACCTGGACCATCCACCCCAGCGACAACGCTTCCGCTACGACACACCGAGCCACAGGAATCGGTCGCGTCAGCTCCGCGTTGGGATCCTCAACCGGCGATTGCATCGCCGGGCTCCCAGCAATTCCAAATCATCGGCGTCCTCAACAAGCTTTACGTGCTCATGGAAAACCAGGAAGGGCTCGTCCTGGTAGATCAGCACGCGGCGCATGAGCGGATCCTGTTTGAAGAACTTCGCCGCCGGATGGAGGAACAGGGCGTTCCATCGCAGCGACTGCTCCTCGCCCAAACCTTTGAGCTGGCGCCCCGTGATGCCGAATGGGTCGAGCGCAATGTCGCCACGCTCCAAAAAATGGGGATCGGCATCGAGCCGTTTGGCCAGAACGCCTTCAAAATCGACAGCCTTCCGACTTTTCTCGACGTGGCCGATCCGGTGACGTTCATGCGCAAGGTCATCGACGGCTTGAAGAGCGCCAGCAACGGCAGTTCGCCGCTGCGCCTGGGCGAGGAAATGATCGCGAAGACCGTTTGCCGCCATGCGGTGAAGGCGAATGATCCGCTGCGTTATCTGGAAGTCGAAAAATTGATCGGGGATCTGCTCGAATGCGACCTGCCTTATTGCTGCCCGCATGGCCGGCCGACGATGATCCAGATTTCCCACGCTGAACTGGAGAAGAAGTTCGGGCGAAAAGTGTGACGACGGCGAAAAGGAAGCCGCCGTCTTGCGTTCTTCCTTGTGCGAAATGCCGGGCTCGATGATTGGTCTTGGATTCGATGGCTGAGGACAAAAAAACCGCGCTGATTACCGGGATCACCGGCCAGGACGGCTCGTATCTGGCGGAGTTTCTCCTGGAAAAGGGATACGCCGTCCACGGTGTCGTCCGGCGGACGAGCAATCTGCTCCGGTCCCGGATCGATCATTTGCGGCGCGCGAACGCCAGGTTTTCGCTCTATTACGGCGACTTGTCGGATGGGACGACGCTGCGCCGGATTTTTTCGGAGGTGCAACCGGACGAAGTTTATCACCTGGCTGGCCAAAGCCATGTCGGTCTGAGTTTCGAAATCCCGGAATCGACCTGTGAAGAAATCGGAATGGCGACGCTCCGGTTGCTCGAGATCGCTCGGGACCAACCGAAGCCGTTGCGATTTTATCACGCCTCCAGTTCCGAGATTTTCGGACACACCGCCGAATCGCCGCAGACGGAAACGACGCCGCTCCAGCCCGCCAGTCCTTACGGTTGCGCGAAGGCTTTCGCGACCCAGCTCGCCCGGGTGTATCGCGAGTCCTACGGCCTTTTTGTCTGCAACGGGATCCTCTACAACCACGAATCGCCGCGGCGCGGCGAAAATTTCGTCACCCGCAAGATCGCAAAGGGCGCGGCGCGGATCGCAAGAGGACTGGACCACGAGCTGAACCTTGGCAGTCTCGAGAGCCGGCGGGACTGGGGACGGGCCCAGGATTACGTCGCGGCGATGTGGCTGATGCTCCAAGCGCAGAAGCCGGATGATTACGTCGTGGCGACGGGCGAAACGCACTCGGTCCGGGAGTTTGTCGAAGCCGCGTTCGCGGTCGTCAATCTGCCGCCGGACAAATACGTGAAGCGAGATCCGGCCTTCGATCGCCCAGCCGACCCGACCCGGCTCGTCGGTTCTCCGGAGAAAATAAAGGCGGCGCTTGGCTGGCGGCCGAGTGGCACATTCAACGATCTTGTGCGCGAGATGGTGGAAGCGGAGCTGGCGGCCGCCGACGCAGTGGCAAAAAAGAAGGAAGCAACAGCATGAATGATTTTCTGGTCTCGTTCGTTCTTGGAATTGTCGAAGGGCTGACGGAATTCCTCCCGATTAGCTCCACGGCCCATCTGCGGATCGTGGAAGCGCTCTTCGGCTTCAATCTCCAGGATAGTTTCTGGAAAATGTACACGATCGTCATCCAGCTCGGCGCGATCCTGGCGCTGCCTGTCTATTTCTGGGCGCGGATCATGAAGTTTCTCGGGACATTCCCGCGCGGGGAGCGAGGCGATCGCACCTTCCTGACTCATCCACTCAGCCTGACGCTGATCGCCTTCGTCGTGACGGCGATCCCGGCTTATCTCCTGAAGAAGCAGATCGGCCAGAACCTCGAGAGCTTGAGTGTCATGGCGTGGGCGCTTTTGCTGGGCGGCGTCGTCATGTGGGCGGTGGACGTGCTTTGCAACCGGCCGCGGACGCAGCAGATGGAGGAAATGACGTTGCCGCAGGCAATCTGGATCGGCGCCGTGCAGATCTTGTCCGCGGTCTTCCCCGGCACTTCCCGTTCGATGGCGACCATCGCCGCCGGCCAGACGGCCGGGCTCTCTCGTCCAGCCGCCCTGGAGTTCTCGTTCTTTCTTTCCATGCCGACCATGGTCGTTGCGACCGGGTACGATTTACTGAAGACCGTGCGGCCCCATCACGATGAAGCCGGCCTCGCGCCGCTCGTGATGACCGGCCATAACTGGATCGTGCTCGCGATTGGGTTCGCCGTTTCTTTCGTGGTGGCGCTTGGCGTTGTCGCCTGGTTCATGCGCTGGGTGCGGGCGCGGGGTTTCGCTCCCTTTGCCCTTTACCGGATCGTGGTTGGGGTCCTTTTGTTGATCCTGATCGCCCGCGGTTCCATTTAGAGGAACTCGAGATGGACCAGAGCGCGATCCTGCCAGACCTGCAAAGCTGCGTGCTTTGCGAGGACGTGCGTTGCGAGCTCAATGGCATGCAGACCCTCGTCGGCGTCCTGAACGTCATCCCGGCCACCGGTCTTCCGATCAACTACTTCCGGCTCTGCATCTGGACGCGCTGGTGCAGCGGGTCCGGCAAATTCCGCCAAAAATCCCGGATCATAGGGGTGGACGAGGCACACGTCCTGGCCCAGGCCGAGGTGGAATTCGAGCTCAAGGAGATGGAAGGGCACGCGACCAACGTCCATTACTTTGGCGGCGTCCAGTTCCAGCAGTTCGGATTGCACCACGTCGAAATCTTTCTCGAGAACGAATTGCGCTTCCGATTTCCGCTGCCGGTGGTCCGAATTGCGATGGCCCAGCCGCAATAAGTTCCCGTAAAATTCAGAATAAGACGCTTGCCAGGGGCCCCCCGGGTGTTTTAAAAAGAGCGTTTCATGTCGCGTACCGTCACCACGACACTGTTTTGCTGGCTTGCCATGTCCGGCCTTTGCTTTGGCCAGGAGATCTTTATTCCCCGCGAATTGAAGGCCACTCCAGTCCATCCGCCGACCAAGGGAGCCGCCCCGGAAGCGAAGGCGCCCAAAGCCGCGCCCCCGAAGGAAATAGTCAAACGCGCCGAAGCGGTTACGCCGGTCGAGACGAAGGAGAAATCGGCGCCGGCTGCGAAACCTCTGGTGGCGAAAGAAGAATCAGCCGCCAAAACCGCGGCGAAGAAGGAAGAGAAGCCGAAGACGGAGGTCGCGACTGCAAAGACCGAAAAACCTGCCGTAACGAAAGAAAAGACCGCGTCCGCCTCTTCGGCAAAGACCGAGACCGCGAAGACCGATTCCTCAAAGGTGGAGAAAGCCATTCCGGTGAAGGAGGAATCCGCGAGCAAGACGGTGGCGAAAACCGAACCGCCCAAGGAGAAGACCGAGAAGGCGCATCCAGCCGAAACCTCCGCCAAGACCCCCAAAGATTCCGCCAAGGTTGAGACCGCGAAGGCGAAGACGGAGAAAGCGAAAGAGAAGGAAGAATCGGCAGCCAACTCGGTTGCGAAGACCGAGCCCGCGAAGGCCGAACCCGCAAAAAGCGACAAGCCCAGCGCCGTAAAGGAGAAACCGGCCGGCGCCACGACCGCGAAGGCGCAGCCTGAAAAAGTCGATCCGGCCGCCGCGAAGAAGGAGAAGGATCCAGTCGTCGCGAAGAAGGAAAAGGCGGCTCCTCCGAAGGACGAGGCTGCCGCCAGCTCGACTCCAAAAACCGAGACAGCGAAGGCCGAACCAGCCAAAGAGGACAAGCACAACGCGGCCAAGGAGAAAGCAGCCACCGCCTCGACCGCAAAGGCGAAGACCGAAAAAGCTGATCAGGCTGTCGCGAAAAAGGAAAAGGCCGCCCCGCCGAAAGATGAGATGGTCTCTACCCCTAGCTCGAAAACCGAGACCGCGAAGGCCGAATCAGCCAAAGGCGACAAGCCCAGCGCCGTAAAGGAAAAACCGGCCAGCGCCACGACCGCGAAAACCCAGCCGGAAAAGGCTGATCCGGTGGTAGCGAAGAAGGATAAAGCGGCGGCCGCACCGAAGGATGAGGTCGCCAGCAAAGCAAACCCGAAAACCGAGACCGCCAAAGCCGAACCGGTTAAGGGAGACAAGAGCGCGGCCAAGGAGAAATCGGCCAGCGCCACGGCGAAGGCCCAGACCGAGAAGACCGAGGCAACCGTCGCAAAGAAGGAGAAAGGCGCGCCGAAAGACGAGAATTCCACAAAACCCAGCTCGAAAACCGACACGGCGAAGGCTGAGCCGGTAACGCCAAAGGCAGAGAAGGTGGCCACATCGAAAGAAAAGCTGCCGATCGTGGCGGCCAAGCCTGAATCCGCCACAGAAAAGGCAGAAAAGGCCGCGAAGCCGGAGCCGATGGTTCCCCCGAAAACCCTGACCACGAAGGTCGATCCGGTTTCGGTTTCGTCACTGGCAACGCCCCCTTCACTGATTCCGGCGAACAGTTCCTCGTTCGACACCGCCTTTACCAAGATGGCGGACGGATTCGATTTCCCAGTGGGTAAACCGGAAGCGGAAGGTTATTACAAGGCTCGCGGCTACCGCGTCCATGGACACATGGGCGAGGATTGGGACGGCGTCCGGGGCGGCGACACCGATCTCCGGGATCCGATTTACAGCATTGGCGACGGGATCGTGGTTTTCGCGCGCGATGTCCATCTGGGGTGGGGGAACGTGATCATCGTGCGCCACGCCTATCGGGAAGGCGGGACGGTCAAATACATCGACGCGCTCTACGGGCATTTGAATACGATGCTGGTGAGCCGCGGGCAGAAAGTCTCGCGCGGTCAGCAAATCGCCACCATGGGGACCGCGCACGGCCAGTATGATGCCCATCTCCATTTCGAGATTCGCAAGAACCTGGAGATCGGGATGAGCCGCTCGAAATTCCAGAAGGATTTCAGCAATTACTTCGACCCGACGAAATTCATCGCATCACACCGGAAACTCTCCGGCGGCGGAGCGAATTATCGGGTGGCGATGAATACCTTCACCCACGACGGCAGTTATCACTTCGACACGAACCGCAACTTTTCCTCCAAGAGGCGGAGCACGTCGGAATCCTCCTCGGCCCTGAAGCGGGCGCTCACCAGCACGCGGTAGGCGGGGAAGACAGCGCCAACGGCACGATGGCGTGCCGTCGCCAGCGCTCCTATAATTTCCCGGTCAGCGCGAGAATGAGCACGATCAGCAGGATCAGCCCGATTCCGCCAAAGGGATAATAGCCCCATCCCGAACTGTAGCCCCAACCTGGGAACGCCCCGATCAACAGCAGGATTAGGATAATCAGGAGTATATTGCGCATGAGCTGAGAGTAGGGGGCCGCTTTCGGGGCGACAATGCTTTTCTCTGTCTCGTTCTGCTCTTGCTCATACTCTTGCTCTTGCTCCCTGGTAGACGTGCCGCGTTAGTCAAGCTCGGGAGCAAGAGCAAGAGTAAGAGGATCTGGAAAGAGCGTCCGTAAAATCCCTTGCAGCGGCATCGGCCCACCCTATCGTTTTGCGCAGTCCCGAATGTGTCCAACCGGATGCGTCGGGACAATTTGTTGTCTTTTTTTTCATGGCGAACACAATTTTGATCGGCGCGCAGTGGGGGGATGAGGGCAAGGGCAAGATCATCGACGTTCTCACGGCCAAGGCAGACATCGTTGTGCGCAGCCAGGGCGGCAATAACGCCGGCCACACCGTCATCCATCGCGGGACGAAATATATTCTTCATCTGATTCCCTCCGGGATTCTGCGGCGGGGAAAGCGGTGCGTGATCGGCAACGGGGTCGTGATCGATCCGCTCGCGCTCGTCGAGGAGATCGAGGGGTTACGGAAGCTCGGGGTTCACATCGGCAAGAATTTGTTAATCAGCGATTGCGCCCACCTTGTCCTGCCGTATCACCGCGTTCTCGATGAACAGCGGGAGCTCCGAAAGGGGCACGTGAAGATCGGCACCACCAAGCGGGGCATCGGTCCCGCCTACGGCGATAAAGCCGCCCGGACCGGTTTGCGGATATCGGACCTGATCCAGCCGATCCTGTTTTCGAAGAAATTGCAGGCCAAGGTGCGCGAGAACAACAGTATTCTCCAGGCATTGGGAGCAGAACCGATCAATTACCGCGAGGTCAACGAGCGCTATCTCGAGGCCGGCCAAAAACTGCGGCCGTTTGTAACCAATACCGTCGTCTATCTGCATCAGGCATTGCAGCGCGGGAAAGAGATTCTGTTTGAAGGCGCCCAGGGGACGTTCCTGGACATCGACCACGGCACCTACCCGTATGTCACTTCGTCGAACACGACCGCCGGCGGCGCCTGCACCGGCACGGGAGTTCCGCCTCATCGCATGGACTTGGTGCTGGGGGTGATGAAGGCCTACACGACCCGGGTGGGCGAAGGGGCTTTGCCGACGGAAGACGCCGGGCTGGCGCATACGCTGCACGAGATGGGGCGCGAATTCGGCGCGACCACCGGGCGAGCGCGCCGTTGCGGCTGGTTCGACGCGGCGGCGACCCGTTACGCGACCATGATTAATGGAATCGACGAGCTGGCGGTGACCAATCTCGATGGCCTCGATGGCGTCGATCCCATCCGTGTTTGCGTGGCCTATCGGCTCAATGGGAAACGGCTCGACGTTCCTCCGTGTGACGCCGCCCAGCTGGAGAACTGCGAACCGATTTATCGCGATTTCCCAGGCTGGAAAACGCCTACTCAATCGGCCCGGCGATTTTCCGAGCTGCCGTCCGCCGCGAAAAAATATGTGCGCGCCATTGCCGAATTGACCGGCGCGCCGCTGCGCATCGTCAGCGTTGGCCCCACGCGCAACGAAACAATCATTCTCTAGGATTCATGTCCGCGGCGCCCAAACTCGTTCCTCGCCACATCGCGATCATCATGGATGGGAACGGGCGCTGGGCGAAGAACCGCGGCCTTCCGCGGATCAAGGGGCACGAAAAGGGAGCAGACGCCGTCAAGGCGTGCGTTGAGGCCTGCGGCGAACTGAAGATCGAATTCCTGACCCTCTACGCTTTCTCGGCCGAAAACTGGCAGCGGCCGAAGACCGAAGTCTTCGCCTTGATGCGCCTGCTCGAGCGTTTCCTGAAAGAACGGACTCCGGAGTTACTCGAGAAGAATGTTCGGCTCCAGGCGATTGGGCGGCTCACCGATTTGCCCGCAAGTTGCCAGAAACAATTGCACGATTCGATTGAGCGCACCGCCGGAAATACCGGCCTGACCCTGATCCTGGCGCTCAGTTACGGCGGACGGCTGGAGATTATCGATGGGATCAAGAGCCTGCTGCGCCAGATCGATTCCGGGCACATCGACCGCGCCATGATCGACGTCGACATGTTCAGTAAACATCTCTACACCCGCTACTACCCCGACCCCGATCTGCTGATCCGCACCTCCGGCGAGATGCGGCTCTCGAATTTTCTGCTCTGGCAACTTTCCTACACGGAGATGTACGTCACCCAAAAGCTTTGGCCTGATTTTTCGAAGAAGGATCTCTTCGAGGCCGTCGACGATTTTGGGAACCGAAATCGCAGATACGGCGGGGTATAACGCTTCGACTGCCCCATTCTTACTTTTTCTCTTGCTCATACTCTTGCTCTCTCCCATCGACGCCGAGTGTGGTTAGCGGCTCGGGAGCAAGAGTAAGAGTAGGAGCTAGAGCAAGAGTTACGGGACGAACGCTTCGGCGACGGAATCGGCGAGTAGCTTGCCGCGCGACGTAAGAACAAAATTGCCGTTGAGTTCCCGCAAAAGACCCAGGTTAACGAACTCGCGACTCTCTTCGGGCCATGAAATCAGCTCGCTCGAGGAAATTCCTTCCCGCGTCCGCAAGGCGAGCGCGATCCGTTCCGTTCGCTTCATCTCGGACGTAAGGACTTCGGTTGAACCGACTGGTGACGAACCCGCCAGCACCCGGTCCGCGTAGGCGCGATAATCCGCTACGTTTTGCCAGCGCCGTAATCCGATGGTGGAAAAGGCGCTCGGCCCGATCCCCAGATAATCGTCGCCGGCCCAGTACCCGCGATTATGGGCGGAAGCGAAGCCGGGCCGCGCGTAGTTGGAAATCTCGTAGTGCTGGAATCCGGCCTCCTCGAGCATTTGCATCGCCGCCTCCAGGAAACGCGCGTCCGATTCCGAATCTTCCCGGAATTCGCCGCGCGCATGCCGGAGAAAAAACTCCGTGTCCTCCTCGTAGGTCAGGCAGTAGGTCGAGATATGCTCTGGCTGAAGCGCGATCGTCTTTTTCAGATCGGACTGCCATTGCGCCAGCGTTTGTCCCGGCAAACCGAACATCAGGTCGATGCTGATGTTCTGAAACCCGGCCTCGCGCAGGATTCGAAAAGAGGTCTCCGCCTGCGCAGCGTCATGTTCACGACCGAG
This sequence comes from Chthoniobacterales bacterium, assembly GCA_035274845.1. Taxonomy (NCBI): domain Bacteria; kingdom Pseudomonadati; phylum Verrucomicrobiota; class Spartobacteria; order Chthoniobacterales; species Chthoniobacterales bacterium. The sequence goes on along the minus strand of DATENU010000012.1, from coordinate 88,750 downwards.
GAGCTTCAGCAATTCGTCATCCCAGGATTGCACGCCCAGGCTGAGGCGGCTGACGCCCAGGCTCCGGAGCAATGCCGCCTTGCGAGGCGACACGCTCCCCGGATTCGCTTCCAATGTCCATTCCACGAGCTCCGTCAAATCGAGGCGCTCGCGCATTCCACTCAGGAGAAATTCCAATTGCGTCGTCGTCAGCGCCGTTGGTGTCCCACCGCCAAAAAAGATCGTTCGCGGCTGCAACGGGTGCAGCTCGCCGACGCTCTCAATTTCCCGCAGGAGCGCTTCGCAGAACCGCTGGGTTTGGGAGCTGTCTGCGCGCTCCTTGTAAAAAGCGCAGTAGGGGCAAATCCTCGCGCAAAACGGAATATGAACGTAGAGATGCGTAATCGTCCCTGAAGTTCGGCGTTGGACGTTGGACGTTGGACGTTGGACGTTTTCTCCATCCCTCATAAGCTCGCTCTCACTCTCTACTGTGCGGATTCTTATTCTAGGTTGTTTTCTTGCCAGCTTCTGTGTCGCCCTGGCCCAGAAGGCTCCTCCGCCATCGATCGTGTACTCCGCGCATGATCCCGCCGCAATCAAGGAGTATCGGACCAACCCGGCCGTCGTCCGCGGTATGGTCAATCGTCTTGTCCTGGCGGTCACCGGCCAGCCCGATCTGGCCAAGGCCTGGGGTTCGCTCGTTTCGCCGAGCGACAAGGTCGGCGTCAAGATCTCCGCGGCCGGGGGCGAACTTTTCACCACGCACCGGGACATCGTCAACGCCATCGTGGACGGCCTGGTCGCGGCTGGGCATCGGCGAGAAAACATCATTGTCTGGGACCGCAGCCTGGGAGGAATAAAGGACGCCGGGTATCGCCCCGACCAGGAAGGTTATCAGTTGAGGTCGATCACGCCGCACGATGGCTATGATCCCAAAACCATCTTCACCGCGCCGCTGAGCGGGAAGCTAATCTGGGGCGATCTCGAATATCGTTCCGATCGCGGCGTGATCCCGCTCCTTTCCGACCAGGAATTGACCAGTGACGACAGCCACTTCGCGAAAATCCTGACCAGCGAAGTCACAAAAATTATCAACGTGCCGGTGATGAGCGACAGCTCCACTGCCGGGATCGCCGGTTGCCTTTATAACGTCACCCTTCCGAACATCGACAACTGGAGACGCTTCGCCCAGGGGTTTGGTTCGGGCAGCGCCGCCATTGCCGAGATTTATCGCACCGCGGTTATTGGTCCAAAGGTCGTGCTCAACATCATGGATGGGCTCGTCGCGCAATATGCGGGGGCGCCCGCGGCCCAACCGAATTTCTCGGTCCATTATGCGACGATTCTGGCCAGCAAGGATCCGGTGGCGGTGGACGCGATCACTGTTCGGCAAATCGAGGAATGGCGCCTTAAAGGCCGATTTCCTTCCATCGTGCCGCTGGCGATCCACGTGCAGTACGCCGCGCAGATTGGGATCGGCAACGCGGATGTAATCGAAATGCGAAAGGTCGACCGATGAATCGGTCGAGCGATTATCGTCGTTTGCGCGGCCCCATCCTGCGCTCGGTCTCTCGTTCTTTCTACCTTTCGTTGCGCTTTCTCCCGCAGGCGCTGCGCGGTCCGCTGTCGCTCGCCTACCTTCTGGCGCGCGCGACCGATACCATCGCGGATACGGCGCAGCCGCCCGTCGCGCTGCGAATAGAGGCGCTCCGCCAGTTGGCGGCGGCAATCCAGGGAACGGCGCCGATCGAAACGCTGGAAGAGCTCCGTAATTCCTTTGGTCGCGAGCAGACCGACGACGCCGAGCGACAGCTCATCGAACAGATCCCGGCCCTGCTGAATTGGCTCGCGGACCTGCCGGCTGCCGATCGTGAAGATGTGCGGGGCGTTCTGGTGAAGATCAACCGCGGACAGTCGCTCGATTTGGAGCGTTTCGATTCGAGCACGAGCACGAGCATTAAGGCGCTCCGGACCGCTAAGGAATTGGACGAATACACCTATCTCGTGGCCGGCTGTGTCGGCGAATTCTGGACGCGCCTCTGCTTTCGTCACGTTAAGAATTTTACCGCGCGTTCCGAACCCGAAATGCGCGAACTGGGAATCCGCTATGGCAAGGGATTGCAGCTGATCAATATCCTGCGCGACGCCGGGGACGATCTTCGCAACGGCCGCTGTTATTTTCCGGCCGACGAACTGGAGTCGGCAGGCGTCGCACCTGGAGAAATTCGTCGCCATCCGAACCGGGTCGAACCGGTCATGAAGAAATGGCGCGAAAAGGCGAAGCAGGGGATCGAGGCGGGAATGGAATACGCCGCTGCGATCCGGAACCGCCGGGTCCGGTTTGCGACTGCTCTGCCGGCGATGATTGGCGCGAGGACGCTCGCGCTGATTCGCGAAGCGGGTCCAGATGCGCTCGAGCGAAAAGTGAAAATTCCCCGCGGCGAAGTCAGAAAATTGATCCTGTCGGGCGCGCTCGCTTCACCTCGCTCTCTGCGCGCGAAGTTCGAAAAGCTTCAAGGAGCGGCGGTTTGAAACCGCCGTCCTAATTCATCGGCGGTGAAGACACCGCCGCTCCTTGATGTTGCTCGGACGCTCTACGTGAAATAGCGGCGCTGCTTATCCGAAATCGGGCGCTCCAGCCGTTCCAACACCAGCAGCATATCTTCCCAGACCTTGCGTTTTTCCGCGGGAGCCTGATTCCGCAATAAATAGGAGGGATGATACGTAATCATCAGCGGCGTGTCGTGGTGCTCATGCCAGCGACCCCGCATCGCATGCATCGGTCCGCGCGTGCCGAGCAAGCCCTCCACCGCCGTCGCTCCGAGCGCGACCAACACCTTCGGTTGGATGATCTCGATCTGTTCGGCCAGATAGGGAAGACAGGTCTGCATCTCCGCCGGGGTAGGTGGACGATTGCCGGAACTACCCCGCGGCATGTCGGGCCGGCATTTCAGGACATTTGCGATATAGACTTCGGCGCGGGTGAATCCCATCGCGGTAATGATCTTCGTCAATAATTGGCCGGCTCGGCCGACGAACGGTTCTCCTTGGGCATCCTCGTCAAAGCCCGGGGCTTCGCCGATGAACATCAAATCCGCGTCCGGGTTGCCGACGCCGAAGACGGTTTGCGTGCGGAAACGGGCGAGGTGCGGGCATTTGGTGCAGGGAGCGACGCGGGCCTGGACCCCCGCGAGGCGAGCGACTTTGTCCGAAACGCCCGGCGCCACTGGCGCCGGGGTCGAAGGAGCCTCTCTAGCAGCTGGGAGTCGCTGGTGCAGGTGCGCGAGTGAATTTCTCGACGCCCGCGGCAACCTGCCGCCAGCTTCGCGCATTCGCTCCAGAGCGTCGAGCACCAGGTCCAGAGCCGGGGTAAATTCAGTCGCCACCTTGCCGACCATCTGAGGTTTTGCGCGAGATCGCAATTCCTTTGATTTTCTTGCAACCCGTCGGCTTCAGAGAAAGCTGTTAGAGCGACGCCGCTCTGGCGGCGTAAGGGCGCGCTAATGGCCGATGGCGTTCTTACGGCGACAGAGCGCCGTCGTTACCACAACCATGAGCCTGGCGCTTTCCGATTACGATTACCTGCTGCCGGAAGAGCTGATTGCTACCCGGCCGCTGCCGAACCGGCAGGATTCCCGCATGATGGTGCTGCATCGGCGAGAGCAGCGGATCGAGCATCGGCAGTTCGCAGAACTCCCCGGGTTCCTCAAACCCGGCGACCTCCTCGTCCTGAACAACACCCGAGTGGTGAATGCGCGCCGCTTCTCGGACGACGGCAAGGTCGAATTCCTGTTCCTGGAAAATCAGGGGAGGACGCGCTGGAAATGCCTCGTTCGTCCCGGCCGAAAAATGCGTCGGGGCGCGCAGACGTTCATCAAGGACGTGGCCGTGCGAGTGGAAGACATTTGCCCGAACGGCGAGCGGATCGTCTCGTTCGAGCACGAGCTAAATCCGTGGGATGGAGGCATCGTTCCCTTGCCGCCTTACTTGCGGCGTCAAGGCAATGGGGAAGACGTGGAGCGTTATCAGACGGTTTATGCGGAAACCGCGGGGGCCGTGGCCGCGCCCACCGCAGGCCTGCATTTCACCGCGGAAATGCTGAGGACCTTGCCGCACACGTTCATCACCCTGCACGTCGGCGCGGGGACATTTCAGCCGGTCAAATCGGAGGATATTTCCGCGCACCAAATGCACACGGAAGCATTTTCGATTTCCGCGTCCGCCGCGGCCGCGATCAATGCGGCCCAGAGAATTGTCGCGATTGGGACCACCACCGTCCGTGTTTTGGAATCGGCCTCACGCAATCACGAAGGCAAACTCGTGGAGCAGGGGGGCGCCACCGCCATTTTCATCCATCCGCCGATGCAGATTCGCCAGGCTGATGTGCTCCTGACGAATTTTCATCTGCCGCGCTCCACTTTGCTGATGCTGGTGAGCGCCTTCGCCGGCCGGGAGTTTATCCTGCGCGCCTATCAGGAGGCGATCCGGGAGCGTTACCGTTTTTACAGCTACGGCGACTGCATGTTGATCCTCTGAGCGCAGTCCGCTACTCTCGGCCCGATGACGGATAAACCCAAAGGCGAGATGGTCATTCGGACAATCGCGATGCCGGCCGATACGAATCCAAGCGGCGACATCTTCGGCGGTTGGATCATTTCCCAAATGGACCTCGGGAGCGGTCTGCTGGCCGCGAAGGTCGCCCAGACTCGGGTGGTGACGGTCGCGATCGAAGGGATGTCGTTCCTCCGACCGGTCCAAGTCGGCGATCGGGTGGCGTGCTACGCCTGGGTGGAAAAGATCGGCCGTACCTCGATGTTGATTCCCGTCGAGGTCTGGGTCCATCGCTACATGTCGGGGGAGGAAGTGCTGGTCACCAAGGGCGTGTTCACCTACGTCGCGCTCGGGCCGGACGGAAAACCGACCCCGGTTCAACGCGAATCGTGAATCGTCAGGCCATGGGCCCGTCTACGAAGGTCGAGGAACAAAACAGATGAGTGTTTCGGCGCCGTTTATTCGCCTTCCGAAGTCTGGATCGATTCCTTTACCGGGCCCGGACTGGGCCGGAGCGTCGGCATTTCGGCCCGCTGTTGGATGATCTTGGTTCGCTGATGCTGGCGGGCCGAACTGTTTTTCTTTACGTACTTGGCGTAGGCGCGCTCTTCCTTGCTGGTCTTGGAGAACATCGAGCACCCCGAGGCGCCCAGCGCCAGCAGCAGGAGAAGGCAGAGTGATTTGAAGGGGGCCATTTTTCTTTTCTCTTACGCCACCTTCGCGGCCACGACGGGGCGAGACCAGGTAAGGTGACGGGATCGAATCAGCTCATCCACTACCTGATAAACTTTCAATTCACAAACCACGCATTTTTGGAACAATTCGGAAACCGTCACCGGTCCACGGGACGCCGCCTGCCAAATCTGATCCGCGACGGCTCTCGATTCAGCCGGTGCGTCGGCCGGCCAGGCGAGACTGGTCTTGCTTTTCTCCAACGTCTCGCCGCTTTCGGCGAATTGTCGTTTCAATTCCGCGAACTCGTCCCGGCCTTGCAACGCGTTGATCAGCATTTCCCCGGCGCTCTTGGTGATCCGTTCCGATTGAATCCAATCCTTTGTGGGCATTTCGCACTCGGAAAAGGAGAAGGTGCCCGCCAGATCTTCGCTCACGAAAAGTTGCCAGAAAGCTTCTTCCCCGGTGAGGTGCTCGAACTGACCGAAACGGGGCTGGCCTTTTTCGAAAAACAACGCCGAGACCAGTTCGGCGTTGGCGTTGCTGATCCGGAGCTGGCCGGTCTGCGCGGAATTAGCGATCGTCTGATAAACGGTAACCAGATCGAAGTTCGCGAGGTTCCCGCTGAGCTCGAGGCAATGGCTTTGGGTCACGGCCAGGTCGCTGGCGTGCAAAAGCCGGGAAGCCAGCTGCCCGCTCAGGTAAAGAAAAAACGACGGAACCCGCCGCGCGATCTCGGGGAAGTCTTTGCGGGCGAAACATTGCAGACTCACAGGCTCGCAGGCGCGCACAACATATTTGCGCGTCATGTCGCTCAAGGCTTCCACGTCACCGAAAACGTCGCCGCGCGAGAGATAGGCCGCGCCCGATTTCTGGCCGGCAGGCTGGACCACCTCAACCGCCCCGCGATTGATGATATAGATGGCGTCGCCGGGGTCCCCGGTGGAATAGATCGTTTCGCCCTCGCAGAGATGCCGAACATGGGAAAGCTCCCCTATGGCTTTCAATTCCAGCACCTTAAGAGTGGTGCAAAAGCCAAAGAAATCGTTATTCGGCATACCTGCGTAAAAGCAGGAGTCGTGCTCCGTAATACCCGCAATAATGCCGGGAGCCCCGCTTGGAACCCGCCCCTTGGAGCCGGCCTGGACCCCTTTTACTTGGAGCCGGCCTGCCCTCAGGCCGGAGGGATTCGCGTCGCCCTTTCCCCCGGCACGATGGCGTGCCGGCTCCAATTGCACGATGGCGTGCCGGCTCCAATTGCACGGTGCCGTGCCCGGCTTCAGTTGCATCCGTGGCGTTCGCATTGATTTTCGGCCATGCGCGAGGTCGCCTACCTTTTCGAGCGGTTCCCCTCCTTCGGGCAGACCTTTTGTTATCGCGAGGTGGCGGAACTGGAGCGGCAGGGGACGAAAGTGCACGCCTTCTCGATCCGGCGGCCGGCCAATGAGCCTCCACAGGATTGGGACAAACAGATCGTCGACCGCGTCCATTATCTTCCGGAGGAGAAACCCCTCGTTGAGGAAGTCGAGGCCACGCTTCGGCAAAAACCTCTCTCGGGTGCGCCCCGGACCGCGATCCAGCAATGGGGGAGGCAGTCCGACTTCCTCCGGCTATACCAGGCGATTTATGTCGGAAAGCGGATGCAGGAGAAGGGTCTGGGTCATCTTCATGCCCACTTTGCCGGGATGGCGGCGCGCACCGCCTGGTGGATCAAGCAGTTCTTCGGCATCCCGTTCAGCTTTACCGGACACGCCAACGATATTTTTGCGCCGCGCGATTTCGCCATCTCTTTGCCGAAAATAATGGAAAGCGCCGCGGCGATCGTCACCGTGAGCGATTACGCGGCCGATTTTCTGAAAACCCGTTTTCCGAACGAGTCCGCTCGAATTCATCGGGTCTACAATGGAATCGATCTTTCCTGCTTTCAGCCGGCCGATTTTGGGGCCGAAACCCCGGCGCTCATTTCCATCGGGAGGTTAATCGAGAAAAAAGGCTTCGCGGATCTCATCCGGGCTTGCGCGCTCCTTAAGAACCGGGGACGAAGGGTTGTTTGCGATATCATCGGGGAAGGTCCACTCGAGGAAAGTTTGCGAGCCCAGATTGCCGGCGCCGGTTTAGAAGGCGTCGTACGATTAATCGGTCCGCAAACGCAGCCGCAAATCGCCCAGCGCCTGGCGAAGGCCACGATTTTCGTCCTGCCCTGCGCGCGCGAAGAGGGCGGCGGAATGGACAATTTGCCCACAGTCGTCATGGAGGCGATGGCGGCCGGGCTGCCGGTGATCTCGACGCCGCTCGCGGGCGTTCCCGAAATGGTGGAACCCGGCGTCAACGGCGAGCTGGTGCCCGAGCATGATCCGGAGGCGATCGGTGCGGCCGTCGAACGCCTGCTCGACAATCCTGAACGGGCCCGCGAGTTGGGCGACCGCGGCAGAGAGATCGCGCAAGAGAAGTTCTCGATCCAGGATAGCGCGCGGCAATTGCAGGCGATTTTCGCCCTGTAGCGGCGGTCTCTGACCGCCGAAAATCGAACGGGCTCGACGGTCAGAGACCGCCGCTACAGAAGATCCCGCACGCAATTTATGGCCCGCAGATAAACCTTGTGCGGCCCGCCGCGCATCAGCTCTTCGCTCATCAAACGCACGGCATCATTATGCCCTGCCGGCATCCGGCAGCGCCGTTCGCCGGCCGCCACGTCAAGCAGGTCCGCCTTCGGCGCGTGGCTGACCGTGAACGCGACCGCCCCGCATTGCAACGCACAGCGCCCGATCGGCTCGCCCTCCTTTTCCTTTAACGCGATCCCGATCTCATTTTTCTTGCTGCCGCGGAAACTCAACCCATCTTCCGCAGATTTCTTCCCCTCGCTCCAATGCAACTGGGCGGCAAGCCATCCCGCCAGGAGGATCGCGGTCGAGCGAAAGCCCGGCGCATAATCGATTTCGACGTTCTCGATTTCATCGAACTTCGCGTGCGTAGCCGGGTGGTCGAAGAATTGCGCCAGGGCGAGGCGGATTTGGACGAGCCGCGTCCAATTCAAGTCGCACAAAACGATCCGTTGCTTCGCTTCCGCCTGCGCGGTTTCGACCCGCTCGATCTGAATCCGGAAATCCTTCCAGGTCTGGCTGTCGTAAACCACCCGATCGACCCAGGCCCACAGTTGCGCGTCCATCGGGTCGGAAAACTCGCCCTGCCACCAAAGCACCAGCGGCAAATCTGAATCCAACTGCGAAAAAACAATGTTCGGCAGGAGACGGGTCGAGGGCCCTGCGAGCACGAATGAAAGTTGTTCCGAGCAGACCTGTTTGCTTCCCGCCCGGCTGACGTGGCAATGAACATTGATCCAGGCTTCGACCCGGTTCTCTTTCGCCGCCGGATTCGCGCCGATGACGATCGCCCGGCAGGCATGGTCTTCCGTGATCTCAGAAATGATTCGCGTATTCTCCGGAAGCGATCCCGGCACCTCGCTGTAGATTGCGAGATTGATCAGCGATGCCCGTGTTTTCGCGCCCCCGCCTTCCCCCCAAAGCCTTTTGAGTTCCCGCCCAATCTTATCGATCTCGACCGGCAGACCGGGGGAAATGGAGTGTTGGAGTATTGGAGTATTGGTCGTTGTGGTTTCCGTTCCCATTACTCCACTAATCCATTCACAATCGCCGCCAGGCGCGACCGTCGCGCGCCAAAAGCTCGTCCGCTTCCTCCGGCCCCCATGAGCCGGCGGGATACATGAATAGGCCAGGCTGATTCTCCTTGGCCGACCACGCTTCCTCGATCGGGTCGATGAACGCCCACGCTTCTTCGACTTCGTCGCCCCGCGCGAAGAGGGTCGCGTCGCCGCTCATCGCATCGAGCAGAAGCCGCTCGTACGCTTCCGGACTCGCCTTGCCGAAGGAGGTTCCGTAATGGAAATCCATCTTCACCGATTCGATCCGCAGACTGGTTCCCGGAACTTTGGCCTGCATCCGCAGGGAAATTCCTTCGTCCGGCTGAATCCGGATCACGAGCACGTTTTGATCGAGCGAAACGGATTCGCGATTGAAAAGAACGGCCGGCGCTTTCTTGAAGTGAACCGAGATCTCCGTGCCTGATTTTGGAAGACGCTTGCCCACCCGAATGTAAATCGGGACGTCCGCCAGCCGCCAATCGTCCACCCGAACTTTGAGCGCGACGAACGTCTCCGTCCTGGAATCCGGTTTCACGTTTTTCTCGCTCCGGTATCCCGGCACCGGCTTTCCGTTGATCGCGCCTTCGGCGTACTGGCCACGGATGACGTTCCGCTCGATTTCCTCGGCGGTCATCCGGCGGAGCGAGCGCACGATTTTCACTTTCTCATCGCGAATGCTGTCGGCGCCGAGATCGGTCGGCGGCTCCATCGCCACCAGGCAGAGAAGCTGGAGTAGATGATTCTGCACCATGTCGCGGAGCGCGCCCGAGGTTTCGTAATAGCCGGCGCGTCCCTCCACGCCGAGCGTTTCCGCCGCCGTGATCTGAATGTGATCGACATAACGGCCATTCCAGATCGGCTCGAAGATCGCGTTCGCGAAACGCAGCACTAAAATGTTTTGGGCCGTTTCTTTTCCGAGGAAGTGATCGATCCGATAGGTCTGGTTTTCGGCGAACGCCCGCCGAACCATTGCGTTCAACTCTCGCGCCGTCGCCAGATCCGTGCCGAAAGGTTTCTCTACGATCACCCGCGTCCAACCGCCGCTCTCGCCTGGCTCGTTCAACCCGGCGTCCTTCAGATTTTTTACGATCGGCTCAAATTGGTCCGGCGCGACGGCCAGATAAAAGAGCCGGTTCCCGCCCGTGCCGCGCTCCTGGTCGATTTTGTCCAGCCGTTCCGCCAGCGTCTTGTAACCGTTCGCGTCGTGGAATTCGCTTTGGTGATAAAAGAGCGCCTGCGCAAAACCGTTCCAGATTTCGTCGCGCACCTGCTGGCGCGAAAACTTTTTGGTCGATTCCTCCTGTTCCTTGCGAAAATCGTCGTCCGTTTTAGGCCGCCGGGCGAAACCGACGATCGCCACCTGCGGAGGCAGCTCTCCATCGGCCGCCAGGTTGTAGAGCGCCGGAATCAGTTTCCGCATGGTCAGGTCGCCCGTCGCGCCAAAAATCACCACCGTACAAGCCTGCGGCACCGTCCGGGCCGAGAGCCCTTCCCGGAGCGGATTCGTCTGCTGTGTTTCTCCCGTCGTGCTCATGGCGCGATATCGATTTAGGCAGAATAGCGCCGCTTAGGTAAGAGCAAAATTGCAAACCCAAGGAGCGGCGCTTTCCAAACCACCGAGGCGCGCCAACGGCGCGACCAGTATCTCGCGCTGAAAGCGCGGAAAGACGGCGGTTCGGAAAGCGCCGCTCCTTGGTTTCAATCCGCATGCCAAGCCGCGGAACCTGCATGGCTGCGGCTCGTTAGGCCCACAGTGTCTTTCTGTCGCTGCGACACGGCAACAACTGCCATGCCCACCCCACGGAATTATTGGAAAAAATCGAATGAACCCATTCAGCGTCTGACGCGGCGTGGTGTCGAACGCGATGAAGGTTAAAAAAGGATAAAATATGAACAACCTAATCGCTCTCACACTTCCTGAAGCCCCGTGGGTGTATGGGGTGGGGGGTATTGCAGTCCTGATTCTGATGATCTGCCTGCCGCGTTTGCTCGGGATTGTTTACATCCCGCACACGCAGGTCGGTATCATCGAAAAAATCTGGAGCAGCCGCGGTTCGTTGCGCGAAGGACAGATCATCGCGCGCAACGGCGAGGCCGGTTACCAGGCCAGGTTCCTGCGCGGCGGTATTCACTTCGGATTGTATCCGTGGCAATACCGCATTCATAAGGAACCGCTCGTTGTCGTCGCCGAAGGCAAGATGGCTTACGTCTATGCCCGCGACGGCGTGCCGCTCGAGCCGATCCAAACGCTCGGCCGCACCGTCGACTCCAACCATTTCCAGGACGCGATGGCATTCCTCGAAGCGCAGGGCCAACGCGGCCGGCAGCGCGGCATTCTGCGCGAAGGCGTCTACGCCATTAACCTGGCGCTGTTCGTGGTCATCACCGAAGACCGCGTCTTCTCCGGGCCGGTGAAGGAATCGGCGGACCGTTATGAGTCGTGGAAAGCGCAGCTCGCGTCGTTGCGCGCCTTCGATCCGGTCGTCATCGGCGCCGGGCAGAGCCGATTCACGGCGCATCTTGGCGACACGAGCGCGACTGAAGCCGGCTCGCCGCCGTCACTGGCCGCGGCCTCGCCCGACTTCAATCCGAGCACGGACACGATCGGCGTCGTCAGCATCCAGGACGGTCCGACCATCGGCTCCGGCGAAATCATCGCGCCGGAAGTGAAAGCGATTCCCGGAAAGGATCACAATTACTTCCAGGATCCGGAGGCGTTCCTCGCCCTCGGAGGCAAACGCGGTAAACAGCTCCAGGTGTTGACGGACGGCACGTTCTTCATCAACCGCTGGTTCGGCACCGTCGAGATCAAGGCCAAGACGCTGATCCCGATCGGTTACGTCGGCGTGGTCGTGTCGTATCACGGCGCCGCCGGCGACGATACCACCGGCGAATCGTTCCGTTACGGCGAACAGGTCGAGCCCGGCCAGCGTGGTGTCTGGCGTTCCGCGCTCACGCCTGGCAAGTACGCGTTGAACCCCTATGCGGTGAAAGTCGAGCTCGTCCCGACGATCAACTTCGTCCTGCGCTGGATCAGCGGCCAGACCGAAGCGCACCATTACGACGAAGACCTGACCAGTATCGACCTGATCACGGCCGATGGTTACGAGCCGCGCCTGCCGCTCTCGCTCGTCCTCCACATCGACTACCAGAAAGCGCCGTCCGTCGTGCAACGGTTCGGTGACGTGAAGCGCCTCATCACCCAGACGCTCGATCCCATCCTGACCGCCTACTTCCGCGACGTCGCGCAGACCTCGCACATGCTGGATCTGTTGACGAAACGCGAAGAAATCCAACGGCACGCCACCGAAGAGTTGGGCGCGCGTTTCCAAAAATACGACATCAACGTCGTCGCCGTCCTGATCGGCCGGCCCGAATCGCGCGAGATCGCCGCCGGCCAGGCCGACCCGATCGAAACGTTGTTCGACCAGCTCCGCATGCGCCGTTTGGCCGACGAACAACGCGCCACCTACGCAAAGCAGGAGGAAGCCGCGCAACAACAGGTCGCGCTCAACGAAGCGAAAGCGAAAGCCGAACGCCAAACCGAGCTGACCCAAAGCGCGATCGCCGTCGAGATCGCCGCGAATCGTGGTGAAGCCCAGTTCGCCGAGGCCGAGCAGCTGGCCAAGAAACAGGTCACGCTCGCCGAAGGCGAAGCGCGCTCGAAAGAGCTAATCGGCAAAGGCGAATCCTCACGGATCGCCCAGGTCGGTCTCGCCGAAGCCGCGGTCACCTTGCAAAAGGTCGGCGCCTACCGCGACCCGCGCCTGTATGCGCTCAATGTCTTCGCCGACCGCTTCTCGCAAAGCGTCCAACCGCTCGTCCCGAGCCGTCTCTTCATCAGCAACAGCGGCGGCGCCACGGATGGCGAAGGTCAAAGTGGCGGCAGCGTCCTCGAAACGTTGCTCAGCCTCATCCTGAGCGAAAAAGCCGGCATCAACATCCAGGAAAACCCCGCCGGTTCCAAACCGCTGGAGGACTTCATCCGCCAATTCGCGGGTTCGTCCGGAAACGGTAACGCGTCCAGGAAGCCCGCGCCTCCTGCCGCCGAAACGTCGGCGACCACATCCCGATAACTTGGGAACCAAGCTATCGCGCACGCGTCCTATCCGCGTGCGCTCGGCTTCCTCCGATCTCATGAGCGCCAACGGCGCGATTATCATCGCCAGCCTCAGTGCTGTGCCTAGAATCGCCGAGTGGTGGAAGGAAACAGCCTTGCGAGAGCCGAAAGGTCACCTGGTGTCACCAGCCTGACCCAAATGACGTCGAAACTTTGAAATTGATAATTCAGAGGTAGAAAACCGCTTCGGGCGACCGCGTTTTGCGCTTATCTCTGATAACAAATTGAGGTTGGAGGCTGTCCTTATCGCCGGAACGCTAACGTAAAGGCGCGACAGAAGGTTCCATGCGAAAATTATCGCGCACGCCCAGTATACTCCGCTTGCGATCTGCAAGAAACCGCCTTCTATCGGCGCACATATCAGAACCAGGGTATTGGCCCAAAGGAGAAGTGCCATGGCTCCGCCAAACAATCGATTGGTGGGAAGAAGTTGAGTACCTTGGACTATGACCAGTCGCATGCCGATCATGATGATATCGCGCATCGCGATTATGGCGATCGGGAGAATATCGACTCCACAGGCGGCCGCATATAGCAGAGAAACAGTCGTCAACGATTTATCGGCTACTAAATCTATCACCTGACCCAACTGCGTCTGGACTTGGAGTTTTCGTGCCAGATACCCGTCAATTAGATCAGTAACTACCGCGGTCCCAAAAAGCAATGACAACAACACATGCGAAATGTTCTTAAAGGCCAGTCCGGCAAATAGAAGCGTAGCTACTATTCTCGTGATGCTTATTGATTGAACTAGCCATACCCTCACATGACGCAACTTTATGATTGGGCCAATATTCCCTTTCGGTGAGATTCGCCTTTCGCTAGAGGCCGTGTCGACACTGTCGGAAGGGGTAAACAGGGAGGAAAAGCCCTCTGGTCTGTGACCGTAAACGCTTCTGTTATGGCGTAGCATTACGATTTCTTTTGTGAGATCAGTATGGCGATCATGAAAACGATCCATGCTGCTGCGCATGCCCGACGATAGAGACACCAAAGTGTTACTCGGTCTTCAGCGGGAACAACCAGTAATTCAGCGGTCAAACCACTCCCACTTGGGCCAGCCTTTCGAAAATCTGTTTCAGGTAGGATTGATAATGCGTCCATTCTGCTCTTCGCTCTGGGGCCCGACGGGAAGACTTTCTCGAGCCCCTTAAAGCCGAAATAATTGCCAGGCGAAAAATCCGTTCCCGTGATTTGTAATACAACGCTTGCCCAATGCTCGATCTCATGATCAGAGCAACTGGTTTTCTTGTACTCTGCAAGGAGCGCTTTATAGTGCGTCTTGGTTGTGTGCATATGTGCTCTTAGGATGAGTGCCTGACACCCTACGATCCCGACGGCGATCAACCCAAGAAAGAGGAGAAAACCGTTGGTATGACCATTGTAAATGAACTCGATAGTTCTGATAGATTGGCCGGCAAAAGCGAAAAAGGTGAGATTAAGGAGGAACGGATCCGGGTCGGATTCCACTAATGTTCGCATAATCCACGACAACAGTGCGATCGCGAAGACCACAGAGCTGAATGCGAATACATTGGTCAAAAGACTGAACGTCGGAGCCGCATTGCGAACTGTGTCAGGGAACCATCTGAGTGCGACGAATAGTCCAAGCAGGACGGCTAAAAGTAAGAGAAGGATAAGCGAGATTCGCCGCATTGGTATCGTGTTACTGGAGCGGTCTTAACTCAATTCTGGGGAGCGGCTGATGCGCGCAAAAGGGAAAACACAGTTTTGTTTATCAAAAGCGTTTGCGCGCGACAAGGGCAAAGAGGCTTAGGTGGGTACGGAAAGGATGCGGGAGCGGTGAAGCGAGCGGGGGCCGGTAAACAACTTACGACGGAAGCGGAAACCGCGGCGTGAGTTCGCGGACTTTGGCGCGGATTTGGTCGAGGGCGCGTTGGTCGTCGCGGTGGGTGAGGGCGTCGTTGATGAGGTCGGCGATTTCGAGCATTTCTTCTTCTTTCATGTCGCGCGTCGTGACGGCGGGTCGGCCGATTCGGATGCCATCAAGTTTCGGTGGGAATGGGCCATATCATCTCGCAGTCATTGCCCGCCGAGGGCGATCTGAAAGTCACCGATCGCTGTCTCGTTGAATCTCGCGCAAACGCTCGACATCCACCTTGTCCTGTTCGCGGTGAGTAGTTTTGCTCTTGATCAGGGTCTGTAAATCAACATACGGAACGCGCACTCCCTCAATTGTCCGATTGAGCCCGGATTTCTCCGCTTCATCGAACGTGACTTTCCAAGCGCGCGTGCTGATATCGACTTCAACTTCGTCGGCGATTTTTACCACGACGTTCTCAACGAAATCCTGAGGGCTCAGCTCGGCAGCGAAGCCGTCCCTTAATTCTGAAAGCGCGGCGATGATGCGCTTGTGATTCTGCAAATCCTCAGGAACGAGGATGTCTACGTCCAACGTTGCTCTGACATAGCCGTGCAACCAGCACGCGCGTGCTCCGACCACGAGGTATCTCGCGTCGTGCTTGTTTAATAGCGAACAGACCCGGACTAAAGGCGCCTGTTCGTTCATCCGGCGCGGACTCGGCGTGCCTGTTCGACCAACCGATCTTTCTCCCAGCGCTCGTGATCCTCCCAAGTGCGGAATTTTACGATGAAACCAGTTGGGCGATTCGGATCCAAGGCTCTTGCTTCGAGATCAAGCTGCGCGCCGAGCGAGTGAAACTCCTCAGGGGTTTTCGCCATACGCTTACCGACCGTTTTCGTTTTCATTGCAGTCGCGGCTTAGCTCGGTAGCGGAAATCTTCGCGTCAGTTCGCGCACCTTTCCGCGGATTTGGTCGAGTGCGGGTTGGTCGTCGCGGGCTTGGAGGGCGTCGTTGATGAGGTCGGCGATTTCCAGCATATCTTCTTCTTTCATGCCGCGCGTGGTGACGGCGGGTGTGCCGATGCGGATGCCGCCGGGTTTGAAGATGGGGTAGGTGTCAAAGGGGATGCCGTTCTTGTTCACGGTGATACCGGCGCGGTCGAGGACTTCCTGGGCGACTTTGCCGTTCAAATCTTTCGGGCGCAGATCGACCAGCATGAGGTGGTTGTCGGTGCCGCCGGAGGTGATCCGGTAACCGTGTTTGGTTAATCCAGCGGCGAGGGCTTTGGCGTTGACCACGACCTGGCGCTGGTAATCGCGGAAGCCGGGCTGGAGGGCTTCGTGGAAGCAGACGGCTTTCGCCGCGATGACGTGCATGAGCGGGCCGCCCTGAATGCCGGGGAAGACAGTGCCGTCAATCGCTTTCGCGTGTTCGGCGGTACACATCGTGATGCCGCCGCGCGGGCCGCGCAGGCTTTTGTGCGTGGTGGTGGTGACGAACTGGGCGTGCGGGATCGGGCTGGGATGCTGGCCGCCGGCGACGAGGCCGGAGATGTGCGCCATGTCGATGAACAAAAGCGCGCCGACGGAATCGGCGATCTGGCGCATCCGCGGGAAATCGATGATGCGCGGGTAGGCTGAGGCGCCGGCCGTGATCATGGCGGGACGAAACTCCTCGGCCTGTTTTTGCAACGCGTCGTAATCGATCTGCTCGGTCTCGGCGCTGACACCGTATTGCGAGACTTCGTAGAATTTGCCGGAGAAATTCGCGGGATGGCCGTGGGTGAGATGGCCGCCATGGGCGAGATTCATCGCAAGAATTTTGTCGCCGGGCTTCAGCATCGAGAAGTAAACGGCCATGTTCGCCTGGGCGCCGGAGTGCGGCTGGACGTTGACGTGCTCGCAACCGAAGAGCTGCTTCGCGCGGTCGATCGCGAGCTGCTCGACGGTATCGACATTTTCACAACCGCCATACCAGCGCTTCTTCGGGTAACCTTCCGCGTATTTGTTGGTGAGAACGCTGCCCTGCGCTTCCATCACGGCGCGGCTGGTGAAATTTTCGGACGCGATCAGCTCGATATTTTCGCGTTGCCGATTCTCTTCGGCCTGGACGGCGGCGAAAATTTCGGGATCGACCTTGCTCAACGGGCCTCCGGTCGAAGTGGATGTTTTTCCGGAGCCGGATGAGATGTCGGGATCTGCCATGGTGAAAGATGAGGTTCCGCCGCCGCGCGATTTCGCAGGGACTGCGAGTTCGCTTTGTTCTACGAACGCGAGCACGGTCGGTAAAGCGTTTTTGATTGTGCCGGCGCAGTGGTTGTAAACGTCCCGGCTGCACCCGATCGGGTCCGGCACATCGAGCGACACGCAGGGTTCCTCGAATTCGCGAAGGAGAAACGTTTTGTCGATCGCCTGGGGAAAGTAGGTGTGGATCGTGTCGAGATGGGCGCCCGTCATCGCGAAGATGTGGGTGGCGCGGTCGACCATCGCGGCGGTAAGCGGCTGGCTTCGCAATCCGCGGATGTCGACCCCTTCCTGCTCGCAGACGTGAATGGCATGCAAACTCGGCGGTTGCCCCCGGACTGCGTGCACACCGGCGGACGCGATTTCGATGTCCTTGCGATTGCCGAGCAGACGGCGAAAAAGGCCCTCCGCCATCGGGCTTCGGCAGATATTTCCAGTACAAACGAAAAGGACGCTTTTCACGGTTTCAAACCGGCGCGGCACCGGTTCCGCAACGTAAAATCAATCCGAATCAAGTCAACGAGAGCGCGGGCGATGTCTCGATGTCGACGGTCTGAGACCGCCGCTACAGAGGGCCGGCGTCGAGGCGGCGCTGGCGAAGATAAAGGAAGAGTGGCAGGCCGAGCGAAACGCCGACCAGAAGGGTGGCGAGGATGGGAAGCCAGAGGCGCGGCATCGCGAGGCGCCGGCCTTCGGTCGCGACAAAAACGAAAAGGACGATTGCGGAAACGACGACGTCGAGCCCAAAGAACGCGCCGATGCGGGTCGCGAACAATTCCTGGCAAAGCAACGTCAGGTTCAGGCCGTGATCGATGATCCAGGGAACGAGTTTCCAGTAGGGCAGGACAAGCCCGGGGAGACAGAGCGCGAGGTAGACGTGGCGGAGACGCATTCGTTTCAGTGCCTGAAAAAATAGAACGCGATGCCAAGCGCGAGAAGCACGATCGCGGTGATCCACCAAATCGGCTTGATTCCCGGCGGTCTGACTTCAGAAGGAAATTCACGCCGGAGGAAATCGTCGTAATCGAAATTCTCGTCCGGCAAATCGAGGCCGTCATAATCGGCGGCATCTTCGCGCCAGCCCGAATTGTGATCGGCGCCGCATTCAGGGCAGGCCAGTGCGCCCCGGGGAACATCTTCGCCGCAGACTGGACAGACGTCCGGTGTTTTGGGCCTGGTTTGTTTGCGGTTCGCCATCGATTTCATTCTATCGCGAAGTTCAGCCGAAGGAAGGCGCTTCCGAAGACAAGCCATCTTGCGGCGAGCTTCCGATCCGCGGGGCGCTAGAATTCCGGGATACGAAGCTTGAAACTGTCGCAGCAAAGGAGTGAAATTCCGGCATGAACGGGGAGAAACCGAAGATCGAAATTTTCGCGCCGTTTGGGGCGGCCTCCGAATGGATGAAGACGATGCTTTTTCGTCCGTTCGATGCAGGGAGATGGTTCGTCATCGCCTTCGCTGCTTTTTTGAGTGGCGCGGTCGGCGGCGGATTTAATCCCGGCGGCCAGCTCGGCAACTTGGGAAAGGGTGACTGGAAATATCGCTCCGAGTCACACGGCAATCTTCCTTGGGACGCAACCCCGTGGATCATTGGCATCGTCGTCGGGATCGTTCTTGTTGCTCTCGTTTTTGCGGTGGTCTGGATGTGGGTTTCGGCGCGGGGCAAATTCATCTTCACGGATTGCATCGTGAAAAACCGCGCGGCCATCGCCGACCCCTGGCGGGAATATCGCCGCGAAGGCAACAGCTTTTTCCTATTCTCGCTCCTGATTGCGTGCGGCGCGCTCCTGATCGTCGCAATCGCGGCGCTGTTCCTGTGGCTTTGTTTCTTTAAGTTTCATGGCGACTCCGATCCCGGAACAGTGTTTGTCGTCATTGGAATAGTTGTGATCGGCCTGATCTGGATGGCCTTCGCCTTGTTCTTTGGAGTGGTCTCGGCGTTTATGGTCCCGGTCATGTATCGGCGGCGCTGCCGGGCGAAGGAGGCGTTCCTCGACGTCGCCAAACTGATTCTTGGTAATCCGGGACCGTTTGTTCTGTTTATCCTGTTTGGCATTGTGCTGGCGGTCGGGGTGGCGGTCATTGGGACGATCGTGACATGCGTGACCTGCTGCATCGGCGGCCTGCCTTACATCAACACGGTGCTGCTTTTGCCCGCGCTCGTCTGGATGGCTGCGTTCAAGCTGTTGTTCTTCCGGCAATTTGGCGATCCCTACGATGTCTGGGCTGCGGTCGGCGTTGCCGCCCCGGCGGATGCGTCCACCCAGCCGCCAAACGAAATGTTGCCACCACCTACTCCCCCGGGCATGCCCTAAAGTTAGGGCGGCAGCGCGGGAGCGGGTGAATCGGTCTTCGCAGCAGCGCCTTTGTCGTCGGGCAATACTTCGAGGCGGACGAGCGCCGATCCTTCGCGAAGGATATCGAGCTTTTCTGCGGCTTCCTTGCAGAGATCAATGGTGGCGTGTCGACTGGTGATGCCACGGTCCGTGATGCGCACAATCACGCTCTTGCCGTTCGCCACATGCGTCACGCGGACAAGCGTTCCCAGCGGAAGGTGATTATGAGCGGCGGTCAATTCACCGTTGCCGGCGCGCCGTTTGGCCAGCGACTCAGCCGGCACATCGTACCACACGGCGTGAACTTCGCGCTCAACCGCTTTCTTTTCTGGTTCCGCTTTCGGCGAGGAAGCGAGCGCCGATGCGGCCGGCTTTTCCTCCGCGTGTTCCCTCCGCGCTTGGGAGGCCGGTCGCTTGCAATCAGAGCAGATCAACGTGGTGGCCGCTAACAACCCCCCAGCGATCCGACGCGTGGTAATCAGGCGCGGGAGTCGGATTTGGAGGAGTCCGCGCTGCGCCAACTCATTTCTCGGCGCAGGCATACTTGCCCTCGAGGATCACGTCGCGAATCTTCCGGGCCAGGGTCTGGGGCGTGAACGGTTTCTGAAGCAGCTCGAACCGCGGATCGAGAATTCCGTGGTCGCCAATGTCGTTATCGGAGTAGCCGGAGACGTAGAGGATCTTGATCTCGGGACGGAGGCTGGAAAGTTTTTCGGCCAATTCGTGGCCGTTCATATGCGGCATGATGACATCGGTGACCAGAAGATGAATGGTGCCGTCGAACTCCTCCGCCATCTTCAAGGCCTCGAGGCCATCGGCCGCGCAAATGACATTGTAACCCTGGTCTTCGAGAACTTCGCAGACCAGCTCGCGCACAATGTCCTCATCCTCGACCACGAGCACCGTCTCAAAATTATCCGATTTGTCCACGGGCGCGGAGTGGCTTCGAGTGTAATCGATCGGTGCTGAAACCTGCGGCAGGTAAATCCGGAAAGTGCTTCCCTTGCCGGGCTCACTTTCCACGGAGATTCCGCCGCCGGTTTGCCGGACGATCCCATAAACCGTGGCGAGGCCGAGGCCGGTCCCTTTGCCCGGCCCTTTCGTGGTAAAGAACGGCTCGAAGATGTGGGACTTGGTTTCTTCATCCATTCCCGCGCCGGTATCGGTGACCGAGAGCATCACGTAATCGCCCGGAGTGACGGAGAGGTGCCGGGCGGCCTTGTAATCGAGGGTGACGTTGTCCGTCCGAATGATGAGCTTACCGCCCCGAGGCATGGCGTCGCGCGCGTTGACTCCGAGATTCAGCACGACCTGTTCGATCTGGCTCGGATCCGCTTTGACCCGGCCGACGTCGGCGTCGGGATGGGATTGCAAATCGAAACGTTCGCCAATAACGCGCCGCAACAAGCGCTCCATCTCCACGACCAGGGTGTTGAGGTCGATGACCTTCGGCTGGAGAATTTGTTTGCGGCTAAAGGCCAGGAGCTGGCGGGTGAGCGCGGCCGCCTGCTCGCCCGCTTTGCGAATCAGCTCGGCGTTCTGTTTCGCGAGTGAATTGCTGCTCGTGCGAGTGGCGATCAATTCCGCATAACCGATGATGGCGGTGAGAAGGTTGTTGAAGTCATGCGCGACCCCGCCCGCGAGCCGGCCGACCGCTTCCATTTTTTGCGAATGCCGGAGTTCCTCTTCGCTTTTGCGCAGCGCCTCCTCGGTCACGCGCCGCTCTTCCATCTCGCGGATGAGGTTGTCGCGCTGTTCGAAGAATTGCTTCGTGGTCCGCGCCATTTCTCCGAACTCCGAGTCATCCTTGCACATGCCCTCGATCGGCTTCGGATCGTTCCGTCTCAGGCTCGCCATAATTTGGCGAAGAGGGTGGCTAACCCAACGCACGAGCGAACAGGAAATCAGGAGGAGAACGACCACGGCGAAGATGCAAAACCAGAGAAGAAGCCGCTCGCTGGAACGAGTCAGTTCGCGAACAACCGGGGATTCATTTCGAACCACCAATTGCGCGAGCGGCGTTCCATCCCAGCCCGTCAGCATTTGGGAAAACGTCACCACCCCGGCGTGTTCGCGGTCCTGGGGCAGGATCTCGCGCTCGCTCGGTGGCATAACCAGCCGGATTTGGTTGCTCGAAAAGATCGCCATCTCATCCACGGCGGCCGCGTTCCACAAACGGCCGACAAAGAAAAACCCCTGTCGCGGAGTCTGGCGGTTGAAGTCCATCGAGCCATGGACAGTGGCGCCGCGGATTTCCAACAGGTCGGAACCGATCGTGACGAAGAAGTGGGCCGTCGGGTCGTTGGCGAAAAGTTGACCTAATCCACCCGGGGGGAGGGGAAGAAGACCAGGCGTTTCGCCGGTGCTGTTTTTTGAGTAGACCAGGCTTCCGTCGCGATCGTATATCCAGACCGCGTTCGCTTTGTAGCCGAGCAGAGTTTCCTTGTTGACGTTGTCCTCGAACCAGGCGGCGTCCTTTTTCTGGATCGCCTGCACCATCTGGTCCCAGGTGGTGTCGTAATCCGCCAGCGTTTTGAGCGGCTCACCGTCCTTTTTCAGAAATGCTTCGAACGACTGCTTGCGCTCGATTTCCCGCTCCTTGGTGATCCGGGCAAACTTTTGCCGATCGTAAAGCCGGAAAGCCCCGAGGCCGGCCATGAAAGTGGCGACCACGACGAGAAGCAGAAGCGTGATCTTGGTTTGGACTTTCATACTGGATCCCTGATTCCCGGCCCTACCGCCGCCGAGTCACGCAAGCCAGACTCGATCAGACGGTTTCCCCATCTATTTATTCGTGTAAACGCTGCTCCTTAATCGCAACTATTTTTAGTTCGCCCCCTTCCGATCGGATGGTCCATCGGTGTTTTGCGCGGCCCCTGGCGTTCTTCTTCGTCTTTCGGGCCGCGCTCTGAAGTTCAAAAGAATACGTAAATTCTATGTTCGTCGTCCCTTCATCCCCTGCGAAAAAGCTCACCGGACCCTCCAGGGCATATTTTCGTTGTGGCCAGCGCTCGACGTAGTTGCGGGTGTCCTTGGTAACAAATTCTTCCGCGACGGTCCCATGGTCGAAATATTGGACCGGAAACGCGTAATATTTTACCTGGCTGGCCACGTCCTGACTTTCTCCGTCGCGCAAGTAATCCTGAACGAATTTTGTCACCCGCTCCGGACTCAGGTCCTGCCCGGCAGCAGGCGGCTCGGCCGGTGGGGCCGGGCTCGGGGTGAGGTCCGGGTTGGCTTCGGCTTCCTTTTGCAGGGCGAGACGTTGGGATTCCGGCATTGCGCTCGCGGAGTCGCTTCGCAGGACTGGCTCATCGGGCAACGTTGCCGTTGACGCGACGGTGGCCGCCTGCACATGCAATGAATTTGCGGTCTCCTGGTCGACGCTACCAGTGACCACGAACCCTTTCCGGTTCTGATAGCGCTTCAGGGCGCCGGCGAGTTCGTCGCTAGTCCGACCGTCGATGTTGCCGAAATAGAGATTGCGCTTGCGCAGCTCTTCCTGCACCTGCCGGATGGTTTCGTCCGCTCTGAGCCGTCCAAGGGGGAGGGCTAGCAGGAGCAAGAGGCAGAGAAGGACGCGCATATTGCATCATTTTATCGTATGAAAATTATAAATTGGTCGCCTGCCAGAATTTGCGAAAGGCCCCCGGCCAGCTTCGGTCGATGACACTCCGGCGCGCTTTTTCTCCCATCCGGGCCCGCAATTTCGCGTCCCCAGCCAACCGGCTGATGGCCTTGGCGAAATCATTGGCATCGTGCGCCTTGGTGATAATTCCGCTCGCCCCATCCTCCACCAGCTCCTTCGGACCTCCCAAGTCGGACACGATCACGGGCAACCCTGAGGCCTGTGCTTCGATAATCACGTTGCCGAAGGTGTCGGTCGTGCTCGGAAAAACAAACACATCTGCGGAAGCGTATGCCTTGGCGAGCGCTTCTCCTTTGAGGTAGCCGAGGAAAACCGCATCCGGCAGCGCCTCGGCCAGCGCCTCTGCATAGGGGCCATGCCCGACCACAAAAAGTCTTACCGGCAACCCCGTCTCGCGGACCTTGTGGTAAGCGGCCACCAGGACATCGAGATCTTTTTCCTTCGAGACACGGCCGACATACAACAGGCGGACCTCACTGCCATTTACGCCGGGTCCCTGCAGAAACAGGGGATCGCGCCGGGTCGGATTAAAAAGATCGGTATCGAGACCGCGCGGCAGGATCTTCAATTTCTCCGGCGCAAACCCGCGGTCGATCCAGCATTTCCGGTACTGCTCCGAGTTTACAAAAACCGTGTCGAGCTGCCCGTAGAGCCAATGCATGTAACTCCAGGCCAGGCTTTCGAGAAACCGATCGTCGGTCAGGATCCGGACGTATTCCGGAATGTCGGTGTGATAGATGCCGCTCGTTTGCAGATTCAGCATCTTGGCCGCGAGCAATCCGGTGAGACCCATCGGGCCCGGCGTGCTGATGATGATTTCACTGAATTGCTCACGCTGGACGTAATCAAGAATCTGCATGATCGGCGGGAAGCTCAGGCGTTGCAGCTCGTACTCGGGCAACTCGAATTCGCCGATCGGCCGGAAATTCTTGATCGGAATGTTGTCTACTTGCAGGTCCCGGCGCGAGGTGACCACGATCAGCTTCTCGCCGGCCGCCTTGCCTGCCGCCGTCATTTTCCGGATGGTGGTCGCGACACCATTCACGTCGTCGAGCGTGTCGGTAAACCAGGCGCGTTTTCGGTTTTGCAGCTCGGGCGGAATCGCTCCGGTCATTTGCTGGAAAATTTCCCGGAGCCATTTGCGAGACGGAGCCTGGCTCGAGAAAGCGTAGAGGTAAGGCGAGAGCACGACCAAAATTGGCGCGATCCCGCTCAACGCCTGCATGCTCTCGATCACGTTTCCGCTCCGGATCTGCTGGACGAATTTCTCGAAGAGACGAAACGCGAGCTGTTCGCAGACGAGATTGGCCATGAGGAAGGTTCGACGCTCGGGTTCGGTCACCCCGGCCATTTCCCTGGCCAGCCGCGCCTTCACCTTTGGCCGCGCGAAATGCTTCGAGAGGCCTTTCCAGAGTGAAACCTTGCTCGGCTTGGCTAGCTCGAAGATTTTTCCCGACATGACGCCTTGCGCGATGAAGGTCGCCTTTTCGCGCAACGTGAATTCGGTGGGATCGCGCCCTTCCATGAAACGCGAGAACATGGTTTCGAGCAGGGGAGCGCTTGCCCCGAGGCGTTCCGTGAACCGGTCCTGGATGAAACAGGAAACCGTATTGTAAAAGCCGTGGGACAAAGCCAGTGGGGTGCCGCCTTCCCCGCGCGGCGTGCAGGCGCCCTTGCGAACGTGCTGGAGGAAATCGGCGGCGGTGCGGGCCCGCGGCGTCTCCGTGTGAGCGCCCGCAACGAACTGTCCGCCGTGGTCATCGGACCCAGCGGTAAAGATTTTTTTCCAAGGCTCGGAATGCGTGGGCTGAAGATTGTGGCGATTTGCCAGCTCGTCGATTTTCGCCGGCGTGAGCCCCGAGAGAAGCTCCCGCGCCAGCATGCTGAGAAGAGCGTCGCGTAAACCGTTGATCCCTTCGAAATGCTTGAAGAGCAGGATCAGCCGTTCGAGATGGGTGGCCTCGAGCTTGCCATTGATGCTGTAAAGGGGGTGCGCCACCGAATGAGCGATGACCGCTTTCTGGAGGTAAGCTTGCAGCTCGAAAATATTCTCCCGGAGAGCCGTTATCTCGGAATGTTGAGTCTCGGAAATACCCCAAACCAAGAGATGAATTTTACACGGTTCATTGGGAAAATAGGTCGTAACCTCTTCACTGATAAAAGTATTTGCGTGATCGGCGATTTGGAGATTGCCCTCAATCGTGTCGTGATCGGTGATCGTGACAAAATCCATCCCCCGTTCGCGCAGAAGCCGATAAAGCTCCCGCGGGTCGGAATAGCTGTCAGGGAAATCAAACCGCCGGAACAGCCATTCCTCCGACCGCGCGCTGAACCGGGAATGAATATGGAGATCGCAAAGGCTCATGGTTCACGCCGGCTAGGCGCCGCGCCGGGCGCGCCTTTCGGCCACCCAATCACGGTAAGTCGTTGCCGTCCGGCTTTCGATCAACCGGTCGGTCAGCCGCAGAATCTGGTCCCAGATATCGGGATGGTCTCGATCGGGCGGATGAATACTAACGCGAGCCAGGGGCGCGTCGGCCAGAGGCGCCGCCAGGGCGCGGTTCCAAGCCAGACTGGCGAGGCGCCGCCAGCCGCTCCGGAGACTGTAAACGAGGGTTCGCGCGTGAAAGTTCTCTCCAGACCGCAAGTCGCGCACGCAGGTCAGCCGGGTCGTGTATTCCATTTCCGCTTCCGCCGCCGCGCGTTCCGCGTCGGGGCCGAGAAGCCAGGCGGGCGCGATGAAACCGCGAGGCGTCAGTCCCGCCGCGACGAATTCAGCCCGGGCCTTGGAGATGCGGCGGAACGCTTCGTCGTAATCGAGATCATAGAATTCGCCTTCGTCACTGGTGTAAAGCCGGGTAAAAAATTTATGGGTTACCTTTTCTTTCTCTCGCCGGGGCCGCTGGTGAAAATAACCGTGGATCACGATCTCATGTCCGTTCGCCTCGAGTTCCTGGAGCCATCGGACGAACACCTTGTCCTCCGTCGAGGAGCCGCGGTGATGATAATTCGGCACTACCAGGAGCGAACAAACCGACACCCGATGCTGGCAAAGCTCGCTCAGGATTTTCTCGACCGCAGCCTGAGTGACCGGAGCCACATCATGCACCGACACGATCAACGCATCCCGGTCCGTTTCCGCCGAGAGCGCGAAAAGGGGAGACAACGTTGTCGCAGTGGCGCCGGTCACACCGGATTTTCGATCTCAAGTTGCCCGCAAACAAGCCTAATATGGTGGATCGCGTGCAGATCATGGTAGGGACGGCGCGCCGCGCCGTCCGCTGTAGCTGAACGATCCGCAATTAGCGCGGACGCCGCAGCGCGGCCTCCCTACCTTGCCATGCGAACAATCTCTTCAAATTCGGCGCTCGTCACCGGTTGAACCGAGAGCCGGGACAAACGCAGCAGCGCCATTTGCTTCAGCTTCGCGTTTTTCTTGATCTCCTCGAGGGGCACCGGTTTGGACAACGCCTTGTCCGGCGCCAAATCAACCGCGCTCCAGTCGCCTTCTTTTGCCGTCGGATCGGGATACGCTTCCCGCACGACCTTCGCGATCCCGACCACCGCCTTTTCCGTCACGCTGTGATAGAAAAACGCCGCGTCGCCGTTGCGCATCGCGCGAAGATTGTTCCGGGCGGTGAAATTCCGCACGCCCGTCCACGCTGTTTTGCCGTCGCGGACAAAGTCGGTCCACGAGTAGGCCGACGGTTCCTGTTTCACCAGCCAGAATTGTTTCACGCGACGATTAGTACAACACGTTCCGACCCGCCAACAAGCTTCAAGGAGCGGCGGTTTGAAACCGCCGACCGAGGCTGTAGGGCATCGATTTGTTGATAGCCCCTGCAACGGATGGAGGGCGCCGCTAGAAAAACATCGGCGGTTTCAAACCGCCGCTCCTTGAAGCTTATGCTGTTATTTTGCGCCCGATTCGACAACGGCCCTCGTTTGTTTCACACTCGCTCCCATGGCTCGCGGCCTGTTCATCACATTCGAAGGCTCGGAAGGCTGCGGAAAATCGACGCAGGCGCTTGGGCTCGCAACCCGGCTCGAGCAGGCGGGTCTGCGCACGCTCGTCACCCGCGAGCCCGGCGGCACCGCCATCGGGGAAAAGATCCGCGACCTGTTGCAGTTTGCTCCGGAGAGTTTCGCCATGACGCCGGAAACGGAGCTGCTGCTCTTCGAAGCCAGCCGCGCCCAGCTCGTCCGCGAAACGATTGCGCCCGCCCTGGAACAGGGGATGATCGTCATCTCCGATCGCTTTTTCGATTCGACCACCGTCTATCAGGGCGTCGCGCGCAAGCTCCCGCCGGAGATTGTCCAAACCCTGAACGCCTTCGCCATCGGCGACGCCCGCCCCGACGTGACCTTCCTCCTCGACGTCGACGTCGAGACCGCTCGGCAACGGATGCTTCGCCGCGTTCGTCCGGTTGAAGTGAAAGACCGGATGGAACAGGAACCCATCGAATTCTACGAACGCGTCTCCGCCGGCTATCGCGACCTCGCCCAATCCGAGCCCGATCGTTTCATCCTGATCGACGGCGCCCAATCCGCCGATGCAATCGAAGCCCAGGTCTGGACGGCGGTTCAATCGCAAATCGCAAATCGCAAATCGCAAATCTGACCCATGTCCTTCACCCGCACCGGCGCCTTCGAGTACCTCAACCGCGCGCACGAGCGCGGTCGCCTCGGCCACGCCTATTTGATTTCCGGCCCGCCCGGCAGCGGCAAGCGGGCGCTCGCCTCCGACCTGTCGAATCTGGTTTCGGGAACGCAATCCGAGGACGTGTTCAGCGCACCGCCGCCCGGTGTCTATCTGGCGGAGCCGGAATCGAAATCACGCCGGATCGTGATCGAACAGATCCGCGCCCTCGAACACACCTTGCAAATGCGGAGCGGCAATGGTCACCGGAAAGTCGCCATTATCGCCGAGGCTGATCGCCTGATGCCGCAAGCCGCGAACGCATTTCTAAAAACGTTGGAGGAACCGCCCAAAGATTCGCTTCTGATTCTCCTGAGCGCCATGCCGGAGGTTTTGCCCGACACGATTCTTTCGCGTTGCGTGGCCGTTCCGCTCGCCGCCGAAGAAAAAGCGGTGCTCTCGGCTGAAGAGAAAGAGATGATCGAGTTGCTCGGGCAAACGGCAAAGTCGAAAGCGGAGGGGATTCAGGCGGCATATTATTTAGCCGGGCAGTTTCAACGTTTGCTTCGCCAGATTCGCCAAACGATCCAGGAAGAGAATGACGCGGCGGAGAAGGCTGAAGTGGCCCGCTACAAGAACACGACCGACGGCGCGTGGCTTGATGATCGGGAGGATTACTATAAGGCGCTGACCGAAAGCCGGTATCTGCGCCGGCGCGCCGGTCTGGTCGAGATTCTTTTTCTTTGGTGGTCGGACGTTCTGCGAGCGAATACGGGCGTTGCGCGCCGGGAACTTCCGAGCGCGAAGCGCGAAACGGAAGCGCTCGCCGCCCGGCTAGAGACGCCGGATGTTTTGCGGCGAATCCGACGCCTGGAAGACATGCGCGATCATCTCGGACGAAACATCCAGGAAGCGCTCGCCGTCGAAGTGGCCTTTCTGAGCGTGTTTGTGTGGTAGGGACGCCGCGCTGCGGCGTCCTTTTAGGTGGCCGCGCGTTTGCGGACGGCGCAGCGCGCCGTCCCTACCTTCTCCTTGATGGTTGTTCCCGAGACGAAGGTTGCCTAACATTCGTCCCATGAGATTCGAAAACCAGGTCGCGGTCGTGACGGGAGCGGGGAGGGGGATTGGGCACGCTATTGCCGTTCGTCTCGCCAGCGAAGGCGCGCGGGTCGCTTCCGTCAGCCGCACTGAGGCAAATGCGAAAAAGACGGCCGAGGAGATCAACGCGACCCGGGCCGACGCGGCCAGGGCGTACGCCGTCGATGTTGCCGAACAGGACGCGGTCCAGAAAGCGGCCGGACAAATCCTGGAGGAGTTCGGGCGCGTCGACATCCTGGTGAACAATGCCGGTGTGACCCGGGACGGCCTCAGCATGCGGATGCCGCTGGAGGATTGGGACACCGTTTTGAACACGAATTTGAAAGGCGCGTTCAATTTCACCCAGGCGCTGATGCGGCCGATGATCAAGCAACGGAGCGGCCGGATCATCAACATCAGTTCCGTCATTGGCCTGATCGGCAATGCGGGCCAGGCAAATTACGCCGCCAGCAAGGCCGGGTTGATCGGCCTCACGAAATCGCTCGCGCGCGAACTGGCCAGCCGCGGCATCACCGTCAATGCCGTGGCCCCGGGGTTGATCGAGACCGACATGACCGGTGTGCTTTCCGACGAAGTGCGCCAGGGCATCCTGCAAAAAGTGCCACTCGGAAAGCTTGGCCATCCTGACGACATCGCCAGCGCCGTGGCGTTTCTCGCTTCGCCGGAAGCGAAATACATCACCGGGCAGGTGCTGACGGTCGATGGCGGGATGGTGATGTAGCACCGAAGCTGCTTCACAGATGGCCGACGTCTGTGAAGATTCTCTGCGCGCTCATCGCGATTGCTCTCCTTTGGTTAGGCTATCGGCATCTCACTGCGCCGATCGTTTATCCACCAGGCATTCTGATTGCCTCCGATCCGGAGCAAACCGATCTGCCTGACGAGACGTCGATTGAGCACGGAGGCTTTCAATTGAAAACGCTCGCGCATTTTTCCATCGACGCGCGCCTTCTCCATTCAAAGCGGTATCGCTGGGATAACCAATCGGCGCTCGTTCCGGTGGATCTCGCCGTCGGTTGGGGACGCATGTCGGACCAGGCCGTGCTCGATCAGCTCAAGATCAGCCAAAGCATGCGCTTTTATTGGTATGAATATCGGTTGCCACCCCCGATTCCCCAGGATGAAATCGTCCGGCACAGCACCAACATTCACATCATTCCCGCGAACGATACCATCGCGAACGCTTGCGAATCGCTGCGGGGCGGCGAGCTGATTCATCTCGAGGGCGAACTGGTGGAGGCAACCGGTCCGGGCATTGGAACATGGCGCAGTTCCTTGCGACGTGACGATACCGGCAACGGCGCCTGCGAACTTCTCCTGGTGGAGGATTTTACCAGGCTCGACGCCAATTCGATCAGCG
This sequence comes from Chthoniobacterales bacterium, assembly GCA_035274845.1. Classification (NCBI taxonomy): domain Bacteria; kingdom Pseudomonadati; phylum Verrucomicrobiota; class Spartobacteria; order Chthoniobacterales; species Chthoniobacterales bacterium. The sequence goes on along the minus strand of DATENU010000012.1, from coordinate 58,620 downwards.
CCAGAAAACGCCTCGTTGGGCGTTAGAGCGTGCCTTGCGCGCGGTGCCTTCTCGTCTGATGCTGTAAAATGGCGACAGAAAAAGCGACCTTCGGCGCGGGATGTTTCTGGGGAGTTGAAGCGACCTTTCGTGCCGTTCCCGGCGTGAAGGAGGCCATTGTCGGTTACACCGGCGGCAAAACAAAGAACCCGACCTACGAGGACGTTTGCAGCCACACCACCGGCCACGCGGAAGTTGTCGAAGTGGAGTTCGACCCGGCGACCGTGAGTTATGATCAGTTGCTCGAGGTTTTCTGGGCGAACCACAACCCGACGACGCTGAATCGCCAGGGGCCCGATGTGGGCGATCAATATCGGTCGGTGATCTTTTATCATTCGCCGGAACAACAGGCGGCGGCGGAAGCATCGAAGGCGCGGCTCGACCAGAGCGGCCGGTTCAAGAATCCGATTGTGACCTTCATCGAGCCAGCGCCGGCATTTTATCGCGCGGAGGAATACCACCAGCGGTATCTCGAGAAGCGCGGCCTGTCTCACTGCGCGCTCTGATCAGCGCATGAAGCGGGACGTTATTCGGTCGGAAAATTTCGTGCCGGATGCCGCCCAGTTCATTCTCGACCAGGCCCGCGCCGCTCTCTCCGAGCGAGACCAATTCCGAATCGCTCTTTCCGGTGGGAGAACTCCGCGCCCGGTTTATTCGGACCTGGTCCGGATCGGGAGGGACCTTCCCTGGGACCGGATATTTTTCACTTTCGGCGACGAACGTTGTGTTCCGCCCAATGACGAGCAGAGCAATTTTCGAATGGCGCGCGAATCACTTTTCGTTCTCGCCGGGGTGCCGGAAAAGTCGATTGCCCGGATGCGCGGCGAGATCGATCCGCAGACCGCCGCCCAGGAATATCAGGATAACCTCGACCGCCTCGCGGCCCAAAGCGGCGAGAGCATTTACCGGCATGATTTGGTTTTGCTTGGAATCGGCGATGACGGGCACACCGCTTCCCTGTTTCCCGGAACGGCCGCGCTCGAGGAAGAAACCCGAAGAGTCGTGGCCAATTTTGTCCCGAAGTTCAATACCTGGCGGCTCACTTTTACTTTTCCGCTGATCAACCAGGCGCGGCACGTCTGCTTTTTGGCGGACGCGCACAAGAACGCCGCGCTCCTGGAGAAAGTCCTCGCGGGCGACCGGCAATTTCCGGCCGCGCGGGTCGAACCCGTTGACGGCGGTCTCACCTGGATCCTGGGCGACGCCTAGTCACGGCACGGGTTCCGCTTTTACTTCTTCATGCGCAAGATCATCGTGACTGGTTCCGCCGGTTTGATCGGCTCGGAGACGGTCAAGCATTTCGCGGCCGAGGGTTATCGCGTGATCGGCATCGATAACGACATGCGCAGCCGCTTCTTCGGCGCCGAAGCTTCCACCCAGAAAACCCGGGACCGGCTCGTGGAGACGGTGCGCGATTATCAGCATCACGATATTGATATTCGCGATGCGAATGGCGTGCGGGATCTTTTCCGGCAGCATCGCGGCGAGATTGCCGGGGTGGTGCATACCGCGGCGCAGCCATCGCACGATTGGGCGGCGCGCGATCCGCAGACGGACTTTGGCGTGAACGCGAACGGCACCCTGAATCTGCTCGAGGCCGCGCGCGAAGTTTGCCCCGAAACACCGTTTGTTTTCACTTCGACGAACAAGGTCTACGGCGATACACCGAATCGGTTGCCGTTGCGCGAGCTGACCTCGCGCTGGGAAATCGAGCCGGGCCACGAATACGAGCCCGGGATTTCCGAGACGATGAGCATCGATTACACAAAGCACTCGCTCTTTGGCGCCTCGAAAGCGGCCGCGGACATCCTCGTCCAGGAATACGGCCGCTATTTTGGGATGCCCACGGTTTCATTCCGCGGCGGCTGCCTGACCGGCCCGGCCCACGCCGGCACCGAGCTGCACGGATTTCTTTCCTATCTCATGATTTGCACCGTGACCGGACGGCCTTATCGCGTTTTCGGTTACGGCGGGAAGCAGGTGCGCGACAACATTCACAGCGCCGATCTAGTGGACGCCTTCGCCGCTTTCATTCGCGCCCCGCGGGCCGGCGAAGTCTATAACATCGGCGGCAGCCGCCACAGCAACTGTTCAATGCTGGAGGCGATCACGCTCTGCGAAGAGATCAGCGGCAAACGCCTGACCTGGAAGTACGAGGAAGACAACCGGATCGGCGATCACATTTGGTGGATCAGCGATGTTCGCAAATTTCAGGAACATTATCCCGAATGGAAACTCCGTTACGGCTTGCGTGAAATCCTGGAAGAGATTCACGCGGCGGTTAAGGACGAGTAGCAAAGACTCCGGAATTCTAAGTGTAGCGACGGCGCGGTGTCGCCGTACGGAGGCTTTGCATCAAGCTGCGCGTTCTTACGCCGACTGAGCGGCGTCGCTACAAGGCTGGCGCGCGGATGGCGCTCTCAGTACTCCTCGCCCTCGTCCTTCGTCGTCGGCGCTACCTGGTCCTTGACGCCGTAGACGTGAAACATTACGCCGAACCAATAGAGCGGAATTAACCCCAAACCGAAGCCGGCCGTCGCTGTCGCGGCCAGGGCGCCGGCGAGAAGTGCTCCGATAGCTCCAACGAAAAAGAGTAGTCCAAGCACCTTATAGCCCTTGTAAACATGACCGAGTCCCGGGATCACGCTCAGCATGACCGCGACGGCATCGCTCGCCTTGCCCTCGGCCGTCTCGTGCTCGCTGCGCACCCAATCACAGCGGTCGCACGCTTCCGCGTCTTTCGGCAGGATATGGCCGCAGAGCGGACACACCATCGTGTCGGAGGAAACCGGCGGTTCGGAAACGGGCGCGTCAGTGTATTCCAAAATGTTCCTTCCTTTTTTTGAGAATCGCTGAGGTCATCGTTCCAAGGAGAAGGCCATCCGTCAAGAAGAGTGATTCATCGCCCGGGAATCCCAATTCCGAATCGGCAAGAATCCTTCTCCCGGTCGTCTCGATCTTGATGTGTACGAACAGGATCGCGGTCGGGTGGGGTGGCCGGGATGAAGAATCCTGGGCCGGCCTGCACTACCCCCTGTTCAAGCGCGCGTCCGTTGAGTAGAAAGGACCGCGAATGCCGAACCTGCCTCAACTGGTGGATTATTGCCGCGACCTCCTTGGCGTGGATGAGATCGAAGACTGGCCTAATGCGTTGAACGGCTTGCAGATTGAGAACTCGGGCGAAGTCACGAAGATCGGCGCCGCGGTCGATGCCTCTACTCGCACGATCGATACAGCGATCGAGAAGGGGATCAATTTTCTCATCGTCCACCACGGGTTGTTCTGGCCGGGATTGCAACCGTTCACCGGCGGCCGCCGTCGCCTGCTCGAGCGCGCTTTTCACCACGACCTCGCTCTCTACAGCTCGCACCTCCCGCTCGATGTCCATTCGATGCTCGGCAACAACGCACAGCTCGCCAACGCGCTCGGTTTCGAAAACACCGCGCCGTTCTTCAAGGAAAAGGGCCGTTGCCTCGGGCTGCGAATTGATGCGCGCATCTCCCGCGATGATTTGGCGCGCAAGCTGGAGCAATCGTTGGGCGGGCCGGTGAAACTGTTTCCGGCCGGTCCCGAGGAAATTAAATCGATCGGGGTGATCACCGGAGGCGCCGGCTCGGAAATTTACGCCGTGGCGCGCGAAGGAATCGACACGTTTATCACGGGCGAAGCGCCCCATTGGGCGGCTGTCGCGGCGGATGAGCTGGGCATCAATCTTTTGCTCGGCGGGCATTACGCGACCGAAACATTTGGCGTAAAAGCGCTGGCCGCCCACCTGTCCAATCGCTTCAATTTGCCGTGGGAATTTATCGATTTTCCCACCGGCTTGTGAGGTCCTGATGGAAAACACATTCGTTTGTATCGGCCTGCTGGTCTTCCTCGTCCCGATTGCTCTGGTGATCGTGGGCATCGTCGAGATCTGCAAACTCAAGAGTGCGGTTCGCAATTTGGTTGGGCGCGTGGCGGAACTGGAAGCAGGCGGCGGCCGCGCTCCCGTCGCGCCACCAGCAGCGGCGCAGGCTGTAGCGACCGTGCCCGCGCGAGCCGCGGAAACGGTGTCCGCGCCTCCGCCTCCACCGATAGCCACGGTGCCGATCCCATCGCAGCCGGCTGTGCCTCCACCTCCACCGGAACCGCCCCCGGTCCCGCCGATGCCAGCGTTCCAACCGCCGCCGATTGTCCCGCCGCCGCCGCCACCGGTCCCCGCAAAGCCGTTCGATTGGGAAGCATTTTTCGGAGTGAAACTTTTCGCCTGGATCGGCGGGTTCGTCCTCTTCCTCGGGATCGTCTTCCTGGTAAAATATTCCTTCGACAACAACCTGATCACGCCCGCAATGCGCGTCGCTATCGGGACGGTGCTCGGTGTCGGCCTTGTCATCACCGGTTGGTTCACCTCCACTCGGCGATATCGCGTCTCCGGCCAGAGCCTTTGTGCGACTGGCGTCCTGGTTCTCTACGGCAACATCTTTGCGGCGCACGTTTACTACCATTTGATCGCCCTCGTTCCGGCGTTCGCTTTCATGGCGGTCGTGACCGCGGCCGCGTTCTTCCTCGCGGTTCGCATGAACGCGCAGGTCATCGTCGTGCTCGGGCTCCTCGGCGGATTTCTCACGCCGGTCTTGCTCTCGACTGGCGTCGATAATCCGACCGCGCTGTTCGGTTACATCGCCGTCCTGAACGTTGGGGTTGCCGCCGTCGCCCTGCGCAAACGATGGGATTATCTGGTTCTGCTCGCGGCGGCCGGGACGATCGTGATGGAATTCGCCTGGGCCGCGAAGTTTTTTGTGCCTTGGAAAGGCAACACCGCTTTTGCCGTTTTCATCGGCTTCGAAGTGCAGTTTCTCGCCATCTTTGCCTGGGCGCGCCGGTTGCATCCTCCGGCCAACTGGACCGCGCGCGCTGCCATCGCGGTTTGCCTGGCGGCACTCGCCTGGGGGTTCTGCCTGTTGAGTTACCGGGACTTTGGGCCGCGACCTGGTTTCCTCTTCACCTACATGTTTGTGGCCGAAGCGGGCCTGCTCGCGCTCGCCTTCTTTTATTCCAAACGCGACCTGGTCGTCCCGCTCGCCGGCGGAATCGTTTTCCTTTTTCTCGCGATCTGGACCGGGATGTACCTGACGTCCGCTTCACTCTGGTGGGCGCTGGGCGGTTACGTCGCGTATTCGATTTTTCACGCGGGCTTCGCGGTCTGGCCGAGAACAACGGGACCTGACGCAGAACGATCGCCCTGGCTCAGTTATCTTCCGCTTCTGCCGCTGGTCCTGATCTGGAGTTGCGTCTCGAAAAATCAAACCGGTTCCGCAGTCTGGTTCTGTCTCCTCATTCTCGACTTCGTCGTCATCGGTGTCGCGCTCGTCCGACGCTCGGTGCTCGCCATCGCCGGCGCTGTCGTCCTCACCTTCATTTCTGCGTTTCTTTGGATCTCAGCCGGCGAGCCGGACATCGACCTGAGCAGCTTTCTCATTGTCGCCGCGGGGTCGGGCACTTTGTTTTTCTCGGTGTTACTCTTCACGGCGCGACGCTTCTTCCCCGATTCGCCGCATGCGCGCCGCAACATCCCCGCGCTCGCCGCCTCGCTTCCGTTTGTCCTGATCATGATGGCAATGACCAAGCTGCCGGCGGCGAATCCGACGCCCTATTTCCTCACCACGTTTGTTCTCTGCGTGCTATTGCTGGGCCTCGCGGTCATCGCCCGCACGAGTTGGATCGCGCTTATCGCGCTCGTTTTCGGCTGGCTCGTCCAATGTGAATGGCAGGGCGCCCCGAATTTCCACATTGATTACGCCGCCCTCGCGCTCGGATGGCAGACGGCGTTTTTCCTGATCTTCTTCGCGTTTCCGTTTTTCACCTCGGAAGAACGGAAGGCGTTGCCGTGGGCGATTGGCGCGCTCGCGGGCCCGCTCCAGTTCGCGCTCATCTACGACACCATCACGAAGGCGTTCCCCGGGTTGCAGAACGGCCTCGCTCCCGCTGCTTTCGTTGTTCCGTATGCGATCGCCGTTTTCTTTCTCATCCGTAACCGCCAGGCGGATCCCGCCACTGGCGATGCGCGGCTCGCGTGGCAAGGCGGGGCCGCGTTGTTTTTCATTACCCTCATTTTCCCGATCCAGTTCGACCGGGAATGGATCACGCTGGGTTGGGCATTGGAAGGCCTGGCGCTCCTCTGGTTGTTCCGGCGGGTTCCGAACCGCGGGCTCCGTTACGTCGGTTTCGGCTTGCTCTGCCTGGCCTTCGTTCGGCTCGCCCTGAACCCGGCCGTGCTGGAATATCATCGCCGCACTCCCACCCCGATCCTGAATTGGTACCTGTATGCTTACGGAATTACCATCGTCTGCCTCTTTGCCGGCGCCTGGCTGATTCGGCCGCCGCGGAACACGGTCTTCGAACGGTCCGCGCCCACGACTCTCTACTCGTTAGGCGCGATCCTTACCTTTCTCCTCCTCAACATCGAGATTGCCGATTATTTTTCCATCGGGCCGACCCTGACCTTTTCGTTCTCAGGCAACTTCGCGCGGGACATGACCTATTCGATCGCCTGGGCGCTTTACGCCTTTGCGTTGCTCCTCATCGGCATGCGCCAGAAGACCCGCTGGGTCCGTTATTCCGGCGTGGCCCTTCTGGTCGTCACGCTCGCGAAACTCTTCCTGCATGATCTCAGCCAGCTCAGCCAGCTCTACCGCATCGGCGCCTTTATCGGCGTCGCGGTTATCCTGATCGTCGCGTCGTTTCTCTATCAACGCTTCCTCGTGCCGAAAGGCGAGAAGCCGCCGCCGCCGCCTCCTCCTCCCGCAGGACCGCCGCCGCCAGTCCCGCCGCCACCGCCGGTTCCAGTCCCACCGGACTCTCCACCGCCGGTGCCGTCGTCACCGTCATCACCGCCGATGCCTCCTCCCCCTCCGCCCCTGCAATCGAGCTCGTCCTAGGAAAGCGGCGACCATTGCACCGACACCAACAGCAACACCGGTGATGATATACGTCACTGACGTATATCATCGGCCAGCGCCGAGCCACCTTGTTCGCGAGCCGCCAGGCGGATTCATCCCCCTCGGTGGCGATCATCGGCCAGCGCCGAGTGTTCGGGCGAGCCTCACAGACTGCTCCAAGCTGGAGCCGCGTTTGCGTGGGGCGCTCGAACATCTCAGGCGGCCAACCCGCGCCCGGAGGGCGCATCGGGATTAGAGCCGGGAGTGAAGCGAAGCGGAACTCCCGATATATGATTCGAAACCAGCGAGCCCTTGGGAAGCGGTGACGGAAAACGCGAAAGGATTAAAGGTGATCCTCTGTTCCCGTTTGCCGATTGATGAGACACCTTCCATTCGAAGTGCCCTCCGTCACCCCTTCCGGGGTTGGAAATGCAATTCGATCGGTTCCCGGAGTTTCGCTGCCGCTCCACTCCGGGCTCTAATCCAACGCCCCTCCGGGGCTGTTGCAGGCGCCAAGCAGCGCCTGAAAGGCGCGAAGGAATAAAGCCGGGAGTGCAGCGAAGCGGAACTCCCGGTGTCTGAATCGAAACCAGCAAGCCCCTGAAAGGAGCGACGGAAAACGCGAAAGGATTATTGGATCCTCTATTCCCGTTTGCCGATTGATGAGACACCTGCCATTCGAAGCGCCCTCCGTCACCCCTTGTCAGGGGTTGAACAGATGCGATCGGTCGGTTCCCGGAGTTTCGCTGCCGCTCCACTCCGGGCTCTAATCCCAGCGCCCCTCCGGGGCTGTTGCAGGCGCCAAGCAGCGCCCGAAACGCGCGAAGGAATAAAGCCGGGAGTGAAGCGCAGCGGAACTCCCGGTGTCTGAATCGAAACAAGCAAGCACCTGAAAGGGGCGACGGACAGGGGGACGGTTACAGAAGGAGCGCCCGCATATTCCGCTTTCGTAAAACGCGACTCCGCTGTTGTGTTGCGCCGTGAAAGAAGCGGCCATCCCGGCGAACAAACGCGTGAGCACGCGCGCGACCGGCATTGTCGGCATCGCCATCCTTTCCAGCCGCATCCTGGGCCTGATCCGCGAAGTGCTTTTCGCCGCGCTCTTCGGCGCTGGAAAAAATCTGGACGCGTTCCTGATGGCGTTCCGCGTGCCCAACATGTTGCGCGACCTTTTTGCCGAAGGCGCCCTCTCAACCGCGTTCATCACCACGTTTTCGAAAAAGATCGCCACCGAGGGGGATGAATCCGCCTGGCGGCTTGCGAACAAGGTGGCCACGCTGGCGGTTGTTTTCATGAGCGCGGTGACGCTGCTCGGAATCCTCTTCGCCCCTCAACTTGTCGACGTGATGACGTGGTGGAGTTGGGACGCGGAAAAGACTGCGCTCACGGTTTTACTCACGCGCATCATGTGGCCGTTCATCCTCCTGGTGTCGCTGGCCGCTCTCGCGATGGGAATGCTCAACGCGAAAAATGTCTTCGGGATGCCCGCGATGGCGTCGAGCTTTTTCAATCTCGGCTCGATCATCGCCGGCGTCGCCCTCGGCTGGTGGTTTGATCCGCATTTTGGCGCGCGTTCATTGATCGGCCTTTCGATCGGCACCCTCATCGGAGGTCTGTGGCAGTTGACCGCGCAATTCCCGTCGCTGCGCCGGGTCGGTTACAAATTCCGGGCCGATTTTTCCTGGCGCGACCCGGGCGTGCGCACCGTCCTCACGCTCATGGGGCCGGCCGTGATCGCCGCCAGCGCCGTCCAGGTAAACGTGCTCATCAATAGTGGCTTCGCGGCGCGCCTCGGCGACGGGCCGGTGAGCTGGTTGAACATCGCCTTTCGTCTCATGCAATTGCCGCTCGGCATTTTCGGCGTCGCCATCGCGACCGTGACGCTCCCCCTTGTTTCGCGCAGTGCGGCACTCGGCAACAAGGCGGAGTTTCGCGGGGCGCTCGCTCACGCGATGCGGCTCGTCATGTTGCTGACGATTCCATCGGCCATCGGTCTTACGATTTTAGCCGAACCGATCATCGGCCTGATTTATCAACATGGCCGCTTCACCAGCGCCTCCACGATTCAAACCGCAGGCGCGTTGCGTTTCTACGCGATCGGGCTCGTCGGGTATTCCGCGGTCAAAGTTTTGGCGCCAGCTTTTTACGCGCTCGATAAACGGAATCTGCCCATGCTGGTCAGTCTTTTTTCCATCGGGTTGAACGTGGCGCTAAATTGGTTCTTCACGTTTCGCATGGACCTCGGCCACCGTGGACTCGCTCTTTCCACCAGCCTGGTTGCGCTGACGAATTTCCTCGTCCTTTACGCCATGATGCGGCGTTATGTCGGCCGTCTCGAAACCGGTGTGATGCTGCGGACGCTCGCGAAATTGTTCCTGGCCGGGGCGTTGCTCGCCGGGATTTGCTTCGCCGCGCAGAATTTCATTTTCGTTTCGCACGACGGCAGCCTTTGGCAGAAGGCGGCCGGGCTACTCATCACCATAGTGGCTGGCGCCGGGGTGTTCTTTGGCGCCGCGTATTTGCTTCGCGTCGACGAAGTGCGGGATGTGGTGGAGCTGGTTCGCGGGAAGCTCGGTCGGGCGCGCGTCGCATAGCAGAGGAAAAGGCCACAGCGCCCGGAGGGTGCGTCGGACTTAAAGCCGGGAGTGGAGCGAAGCGAAACTCCCGGTGTATGATGCAAGGAATGAGCCCTGAGAAGGGGCGACGGAAGGCGCGGCCTCTCAGCCCGTCCGTCACCCCTTGTCAGGGGTTGGACAAATGCGATTGCATCGGTTCCCGGAGTTTCGCTGCGCTCTACTCCGGGCTTTATTCCGACGCCCCTCCGGGGCTGTCACAGCAAGAGCAGACCTTCCTCGGCGCGCTGGAATTGTAGGGTGTCTGTGCCAGGCGCCTTCAACCCGGCGTTTCACGGAAATGCCTACGATTCGAGCGCCTGCGCCAGGTCTTCGATGAGATCATCGGCGTGCTCGAGCCCGACTGATACCCGCAATAACCCCTGCGGCGTGCGTGGGTCCTCGCCTTTGATCGAGGCCCGATGTTCGATGAGACTTTCCACGCCGCCCAGGCTCGTGGCTTGAATGAACAGCTTCGTTTTCGCGGCGACTCCTACTGCGGCTTCCCGGCCACCGCGTACTTCGAACGAAAGCATCCCGCTAAACGCACTCATCTGCCGGGCCGCGATCTCATGCCCGGCGTGCGATTCCAGCGCCGGATAATGGACTGCTTCGACCCGCGCGTGGTCAGCCAGCCAGGTCGCAAGTTTGAGCGCGTTTTCGCAATGCCCGCGCATACGCCAAGGCAGGGAACGCAGCCCGCGCAGGATCAGCCAGCAATCGAAAGGTGAGGGGACCCCGCCGCAGGTCGTCTGGATTTCGCGGACCCGCCCAAAAAAATCTGACGCCGCCCTGGCGATGATCGCGCCGCCCGTGACGTCGGAATGGCCACCGAGATATTTGGTGGTCGCATGCATGACGAGGTCGCATCCCAGTTCGAGCGGCCGCTGGACGATCGGCGCCCAGGTGTTGTCGCAAGCGCAGAGCGCGCCGGCGGCATGAGCGAGCTCCGCGGCCGCGGCGATGTCGGTAATCTTGAGCAGCGGATTGGAAGGCGTCTCGATCCAGATCAACTTCGTTTCGGGGCGCACCGCGTTTTTGACTTCATCGAGCTTCGTCATGTCCACGAAGCTCACTTCCAGGCCCCACCGCAGATAAACCTCGCGCAGGAGCTTCGTCATGCCGTGATAAACGTCCGTTGGCGCAATGACATGATCGCCGGCCGCCAGCGCCTGGAGGACCGCACTGGAGGCGGCCAGTCCGGATCCGAAGGCGGCTGCGTCTTCTCCGTCCTCAAGGGCTGCCAGTGCTTGTTCGAGCGCATGGCGGGTCGGGTTTCCGCTTCGCCCGTAAATGTAGCCGTGCGGATAACCGCCTTCCGCATCGCGCTGGAACGTGGTCGCCATGTGGATCGGGGTGGCGACTGCGCCCGTCGCCGCGTCGACCTCGTGCCCAGCGTGGACCGCCAGCGTTTCGATCCGAGTTTTGCGATCCGGTTTCACAACGATCCTTCTTCTTACTGTAGCCGCCTCGCTCAGTCGAGGCCTCCCCCCGCAATTCGATTTGACGGCTCCTTCGCTCCAGCGCAAATAGCACCTGATTTTCACGCCGGGACAATTTATCTTCCGGCCTTCGCTTTATGAGCATTTACAACGACGAAGTTTTCCAAATGGCGTGCGACCAGTTCCAGGTCATCGCCGATTATCTCCAGATCGACGCCAATGACCGCGACCGGCTCATGCTCCCGAAGCGGGCCATGGCGGTCACGCTCCCGGTGCACATGGATGACGGGAGCACCCAGACTTTCCAGGGGTATCGGGTTCAGCACCACCTTACGCTCGGGCCGACCAAGGGCGGCACCCGTTTCGCCCCTGATTTGACCATGGGCGAAACGGCTGCCCTCGCCATGTGGATGAGCTGGAAATGCGCGCTCGCGAATTTGCCCTACGGCGGCGCGAAGGGCGGCGTGGCCTGCGACGTGACCAAGCTTTCCCGGAACGAGCTCGAAGCCGTCTCCCGCCGTTACATGCAGGAGATGATCCCGTTCGTCGGCCCGCACACCGACATCATGGGCCCCGACATGGGAACCAACGAGCAGGTCATGTCGTGGTTCATGGACACGTACTCGGTCTACCAGGGCTATTGCGTGAACGAAATCGTTACCGGAAAACCGGTCTCGATTGGCGGAACCGAAGGGCGCCGCGAAGCCACCGGCCGCGGCGTCGTCTATCTCATCGAGCGGGCGATGGACGTGCTGAAGATCGACCCGGAAAAATGCACCGCGATCGTGCAGGGGTTTGGCAACGTCGGTTCTGTCGCCGCGTTGTCGCTCGCCTACAAGACCGGCGTGAAAGTTGTCGGAATCAGCGATGCCACGGTTGCGCTCTACAATCCCAATGGGATCGATGTCGCGAAAGCGGAACAGCACGTGATCAAGAAAGGAAATCTGCGGGCGTTCAACGAAGCCGACCGGATCGATCCAAACGAAATGCTCATTATGCCGTGTGACGTGCTCGTGCCGTCGGCCGTGGATCGCGTCATCAATGGGAGCAACGCCGCGAAATTGAAATGCCGGATTCTCGCCGAAGGCGCGAATGGCCCGACCACGCCCGAAGCCGATCTGATCCTGAACGAGCGCTGGGACGAGCTTTTCGTCATTCCCGACATTCTCTGCAACGCCGGGGGTGTGATCGTTTCTTACTTCGAATGGGTCCAGGGTTTGCAGGCGTTTATGTGGAGCGAAACGGAGGTGACCGATAAGCTTTTCCGCATTCTCGAACATTCATTCACGCAAGTGATCAAGCGCGCGAAGGCGCACAAAATCTCGCACCGGACGGCGGCGATGGCCATCGGCGTCGAGCGGGTCATGAAGGCGAAGCACGCCCGCGGTTTGTTCCCCTAACCCTGTAGCGGCGGTCTCAGACCGCCGATTCTCAACGATGAAGTTCTCGCAGCGCGAAGAGAAGCGGGGCGAGCGGCTCCTGGATGTTCTCACCGATGAGGAGAACGGGCTGCGACTCATCGTCTCCCGGCTCGGCGCGGAACTGATCAGCCTCGCGCGGCGAAATCGGCAAGGCGAGTGGATCGGCTTCCTGCATCGCGATAACGAGCTCGGTCCCCCGGAGAAAGGCTGGGCTAACCACGCGACGGTGATGGGTTATTTCCTGCATCGAATCAAAAACGAGCGGACCCTTTACCGCGGCCAGGAGATGCGCGGCGGAACGCACAGTTTTCTGCGGACCAAAGTGTGGCATCGAGTGCTGTCGGATCGCGCCGATGAATTAACTTATCGGATCACGCCTCAAGATTTTTCGGCTACGGAATATCCGCTCAAGGTTTCGCTCCATTTGACCTATCGGATCGAAGGCGCGCGCCTCACGGTTACGTTCAAATTCAAAAATGACGAGCCTGTCCTGACCGCGCATCTAGAGTTCGGATTGCATCCCGGATTCGCGGCGGAATCTTTCGAATCGTTCCACTTCCTCATGCCGCCCGGTCTTTACCGCCGTCATTTTTCTCCGGACAATTATTTGAGCGGCGAAACGGAGGATATCCGTTTCGCTGGCGGCGAAATGCCTTTCGCGAGGGAGAAACTGCGCGGTTCCTACATTCTCGAACTGGTAGGCGTTCCGGATCGCACATTTACCTTCACCGACCCTCCCTCAGGGCGCCGCGTGGTCGTCGATCTGACCGGCGTCCCTTACCTGACGTTGTGGTCCGACGGCGGCCCCTTCCTCTGCGTCGAACCGTGCTGGGGCCTGACCGATCATCACGAGCAACGGGTCTTCGAAAACAAAGAGGGAATCCAGCAGATCCCTCCCGGCGGCGAACTCGTTGCCAGTTTCAGCCTCGAGCCGCAGCTTCAGTAGCGGGCGCTCATGCCCGTCATCCCGAGCGAAGTCGAGGGACCCCGAATTGCTATATCGGCTATCGCCAAACAGGGAGCGGGCGATGACGGAGAAGGTGGATAGTCTCGCAAAGCGGGCGTGCGACTGGGTCCGAATCCGTCCCGCCGCCCCTTCGGGGCTGGTGTTGTTGACACCTAACCCCGGAGTTCGCTGCGCTCACTCCGGGCTCTAGTCCTTCGCGCCTCCGGCGCTCTCTCGAACAACGCGTCCTTGGCATGGAATGCAGCGAAAAACTTGCGCTGCATCAGAGTCCCGGAGGGACGCTGCAATCAAGCCCGGAGTGGAGCGAAGCAAAACTCCGGGTACTTGGTGTAAACGGCACCAGCCCCGAAGGGGCGGCGGAACGGGCGCGCGACCTCGAGATCCTTCTTCGCGCTTCGCCAGCCTCGGGATGACAGGTGTCCCGCGCATTCGCTTAGCTTCGCTATCTCGCGGGCAGCAACCAATTCAGGGCTTCGTGAAAGCTTCGCCAACCTTCGGCGTCAATCGGTGAATTGTGGTTCGCGCCGCGAAGCGGTATCACCCGTTTCTTCCCAGCGTAGGCTTCCACCACCATCTTTTGAAATCGCGGCGCAACGATTTCGTCGTTCTCGGCCAGCAGGAAAATCGCCGGGGCCCGGGTCGCCTTCGCGTTTGCGATGCTGTCGAGATCAGCCGGTACCTTGAATGAGAGCGGGCCTGCCAGCAGCCAAAGATTCCACCACCCAAACTGACGGAGGATCATCTGACGTAGCGCGGGCGGATTATGCAGGATCACTCCAGCGACGGGACGCTTGGCGGCAATGTGCAACGCGGCTGTTGTGCCCAGGCTCGCGCCAAAAATCACGATTGGCCGATTGCCGGCGGCGCGTTTTAGCTCATCAAACGCCGCCAGGACCGCCGGGCCAATTCGCGTCAGCCGCGCCGGCCCTGTGCTGCCACCGAATCCCGGGTAGTTGACTCCCCAAACTTCGATCGCGCGGTTACCGAACATCTCCGCTTCGTCGGCGACCCAGCGTTCCGCACGATCGGCGTTCCCATAAAAACGCAGCACATACGTCGTGGGTTGTCCCGCCCGCGCGGAGCGAGACGCCGCGGTCCACACTTCCACCTCGCCTCCTTCAAACGGGACCGCCTTGCGGGTTGCGCCGGACGTTTGAATGCCGGTCGTAGAAGGAAAGAGGACAAATTGATCAAGCACAGGCAGGCAACTAACCAGGACAAGGTAACCAACGATCGCGCTGAGGCCCAGAACGAGTCGCAACCTCACTTTGCCACCTCCAAGAGTGCCGGGACGCCGAGCTGCTTATTCGCTGCCGTGCAAGCCCATCGTTTTGAGCAGCCGATACAGGTCGGCAAAAAATGGAGCGGGGGAGCCTTCACGACGGCTTCCGAATGGAGATCGCGAAACGCAAGCATGTCGTCGAAGCGATCCTCGCGCCACTCTTCGAAGCCGCAACGACCGCGGAATTTCGCCGGATTTTGAAATGTGCCAAAAATCATGTCCCAGATGGGCAGGTCCGAGAAGTTATTGGTGTGATGCCGGAATTGATGATGCACTCGATGCGACTCGGGCCGCTGGAAAACGTAACCCAGCCAGCGCGGCGTGTTGATGTTCCAGTGATAAAACATCTCACCCGCGGCGATGAAGAGCGTGTAGTAGCCGGCCGCTCCCAGATCACACCCGAAAATCCCGAAGACAATCAGGCTGGTGATGATCGAGTTGATGAAAATTTCGACCGGATGCTTGTAAAACGCGGTGAACATTTCCATCCTCCGCGCCGAGTGATGGATTTGATGCATGGTGCGCCAGAGGAACTGCGATTCATGCCGGTAGCGATGCCACCAGTAAAAGATAAAAGAGGAGAATAGATACACGCCGAGGGCGGCGCTCCACTGGTTCAAATATTCGCTGAAATGGAACAGGGAAACGCGTCCGAGCCGGCGATTCCAGGTCTCGCCGGCAAGAAGGGTCATGGCCAGCTGAACAATATTGATGACGATGACCCGCGGCCACCAGGCGCGAACCCGCGGAAGTTCCATGGCCGGCCAGAAGCGCTCGATGACAAAACAACCGACCGCGACGACGAAAATTAAGAAAATTGGCATGACGCCAGGGTAGGGAATCCTGGTGTCTTCCGTTAATCGATAATCATTGCTATAAACATCGATTAAAGTGATTGTCAATTCGTGAACGTTCATCACTTGGAGTTGTTCTACTACGTGGCTACCCATCGCGGCATTAGTGCGGCGACCCGCAAAATGCCGTATGGGATTCAACAGCCGGCCGTCAGCGGCCAAATCTCACAACTCGAGAAGACCCTTGGGGTGAAGCTGTTTCAGCGCCGCCCGTTTACCCTCACGCCGGCGGGTCGCGAGCTGTTTGCCTTTGCGGAACCGTTCTTTGGGCGGCTTCGGGAAATGCCCCATCGCTTGCGCGGAGAGGAGAACGCGCTGCTTCGGCTCGCGGCGCCCGCCACGATTTTACGCAATCATCTCCCACTGGCCCTGAGAGAGCACAAGCGGAAGTTCCCGGCCCTGCGATTGCAACTGCATGATGCGAATCAGGCCGGGGCCGAAACGCTCCTGCGCAAGGGCAAGATCGATGTCGCGGTCACCGAGCTCGAGGGCAAGCCTGCCGCCGGAATTCAATCGGCCGTGCTCCTGAAGCTTCCTTTCGTTCTGATCGTTCCGCAGCGGGTGAAAGTGAAAACCGCCACGGACTTATGGCGGGCCGGGGCCCCCGGCGAAACCCTCATCTCACTCCCCCCGGAGGAAATAATGGTGAAACAATTTCACGCGCAACTCGCCCGGCGCGGGGTCACGTGGCCGACCCGGGTGGAAGTGAGCGCGATGGACCTTATCCCGATTTACGTGTCGCTTGGCTTCGGCGTCGGATTGTCCCTCGCAACGCCGGGAGCGAAACTCGGAAAGGGACTGCGCGTCTTGCCGCTACCGCAGTTCCCGCCGCTTGTCATCGCCGTCCTTTGGCAGAAGGATCTTTCAGCTGCGAACCGGGCCTTCGTCGAGCAAATCCGGGAACGGGCCGCCGCGATCTGACGGCGTCCGATATCTGACATTGTGGTCGGATCGCCGCCCTGCTCTGCGTCGAACCCTGCTGGGGCGTGAGCCGTCGCCAGCTTAAGCCTCGGGTCGCGATTGGCATTGTAGGGCGACCGCACCGGTTGCCGCGTTTTCTGTTACCGGCCAGGGCCCGTAAACCAACGGAACGACTCCTTGACGAGGTCCGGCCGCATGAAGTGTCCGCCGGAAAATTCTTTCAGCTCCACGTTGTAACCCGAGCGCTTCAATTGACGGACCATGGCCTCAGTCAGATTCACCGAGAGGACCGGGTCTTGCGCTCCGTGCGTAATGAAGATGGGAGGTTTGCCGACGCGGAGCGGAGCGGCCACAAACTCGGGGGAATAGGCGATGACGTGCGAGAAAAGATCTCCGTTCCACAGACCGACCGAAAGCGCATACGAGGCGCCGTCCGAAAATCCCGCGATCGCCAGATGCCGGGGATCGACGGCGATGCGGTCAAACGTCCAGGCGAGAACTCGATCGAGGAAATTGATATCCGGTCCGAAACTTCCCTTGATGCGATCCCAGGTCAGTCCTCTGGATTCCGGCACCGCCACCGCGATTCCTTCTTTGGCAGCCGATTCGCAAAAACTCTGCAGGCCCGCACTGCTGCCGTGCGATCCATGGAGCATGAGGATGAACGGGACCGGTTTTTCTGGATTGTAATTCGACGGCACGGACAAAAACCCGTCCCGGTTGCTGCCCAGTCCAAAGGCACGCCGTCCGGCCGACGGTCGCAGCTTTGGTCTTGCCGGCCGCGCGCGCAATCGTGCGTCGCCCGCGGCTTCGGCGCGCCGGACGACCAGAAATGAAGTGCAGGCAGCGCCGACAGCTCCGCGCAGGCCAAGAGCTGCGAAATGTCTTCGAGTGATCTGCTGAAGCATTCTTAGAAACGCCGGGAGTCGGGCGCCGGAAAGTTTTCCAGGCCGATCATTCGCCTGCGATTGTCACTTCTCGCTCACTCCGCCCGATCTTCGTCTTGGCCTGCTCACAGCGCACGACCCGGTTCTTCTCATCGAGCACGGCGACGCGTGGATGGTGGGTCTTCGCTTCTTCCGGGGTAAACTGACCAAAATTCATGATGGTAAGA
Source organism: Chthoniobacterales bacterium (assembly GCA_035274845.1). Taxonomy (NCBI): domain Bacteria; kingdom Pseudomonadati; phylum Verrucomicrobiota; class Spartobacteria; order Chthoniobacterales; species Chthoniobacterales bacterium. The sequence goes on along the minus strand of DATENU010000012.1, from coordinate 41,048 downwards.
CGGTCCCCGATTGCTCCCAGACGTGCCGTGGCGCCATTCAATTCAATCAGGCCCAGTCCGGCCGCCCCGTAGATCACGTAGGTCTCGAAACGCTCCCCGTTCTGGAGATTCCCGACCAGGATTTTCTCGTACGGCATCAGGCCCACCATTTTTGCGATATCCGCCGACACGGTGAGACTGCCCTCATAGTGCAGACTGGCACCGGTGACGGCGGCGCGATGGATTTTGGATTTTAACAGGGTGACTTGCATGGCAGAGCGACAAGAGAGCGTAGCTGCGTGTTTTTGCAATGTTCTTTCGCAAAAGGCGCCGAGGTCATGGTCACGAGACGGTTAGCCCCTCTTCCCCGGGCACAAGCGCGCATCCGAGATCGCCTTCGCTCCTGCGGAAAGATGGCAAGGCCTAACGAGTTAAAGATTGAATAAAAAAAAGCGTTGACACGTCTTGGTAGTTTCACCTAACATCCCAACTCTATCTGATACCTACCATGAAGACGTCACTAACAATCTGGCAACATTGCCCGCGAACCTTTGGGTTAGCGGGGATAGCTGGGTTGTGCCGCGATCTATTTATGGCCCGGCCGAGTTATAGACTCGAAGGCAATAAGGACGCGGAGGTGAGCAGGTAGGAAAAGAACTAGAACGATTTCTTTCGCCCTGCTCGCCCGCGATGGCCAGCAGGGTTTTTTATTGCCCCGATTAACCAAAGGAAAAGAACCAACGACTAAATTTTAATAGCGATAGTGGCGAAAAGAAGGCCCCGGGGCCGGCGCGAACCGGCCCCGGGGCGGGATTGGTCACTTAGCAACAGTAAACTTGGGAGTCCGCTGAAGCGTAACCAATAAGACGGTTACGTTCGCCGGTGCGGTGTGTCAACCGCCCGACCAGGACCTGTTGCTATGAACCAAAACCTACGCCTCAACTTTAACTACAAAGGCTTTGTGGGAGGTGTGCCTGGTAAACACCGAAAGATCCGCCGAGAAAATCCAGCGGGTGCCCGGGCGTTTACCTAACGAATGCTCCAGGCAGCGGTGTTTGTTCTTTTGTCGTAATAGAGGGCGCGGCTGGTAGTCATAGCGGCCGCGCCTTCAAACGCGGTCATCGTTCAGAAGGAGGATGCCTGAATGCCAACCAGGCGACGCCGGTGCGATTCCGGCTGACCGCACCAATTTTTCGACACACGGCGGGCGCCAGTTCGCGCAACGAAGTCTCCAAAACTTTGCCTCCTCGGGGCGGCACCGAGACGCCGTGCCAATATCAACTGTCGCGGAGTCGCCAAGTGGGAAGGCAGCGGCCTCATAAGCCGCTTACGCGTGGGTTCGATTCCCGCCTCCGCTAAGTCTTTGAGCGTTAGTCTCGGCGGCCGCTCAGCCGTTTAAGACGCGCGAACTGACCGGCGATGAGAGCTTCCTTTTTTGCCCGCGACCACTTCTTTATCCCCGCTTCTCGTTTTCGCGCCGCGTTAAGCGTTGCGTGAATTTCGATAAAACCAGTTCGAGCGGCGCATCCACTGCGGTCGTCCGCGCCGCCCTTGCCTCGGCGTGCCGACGCATTCGGCCTATCAGGTCTGCGGAACACCCGATGTATAAGCGACCGGATTGCAGTCGCAGAATGTGGACGACTACGGTGCCCCTCGACAGGCTCGGGGCCATTCGACGCGCCTGCTGGACGAGCGACATTCCCTTTTCTAACGCTTGCCGAAGGCCATGAGCAAGCTGAGCGCAGCGAAGCGCGTCGAATGGCAAGCGGGAGAGCACGGTGCAAAGCCGTGGCGGTCCACCAACTGTTCCAAATCCAGGGTTGGTAGTCGCGTAAAGAGCGCGGGCCGCCTGTAAAGCGGATGTCCGATCGGACCGGCGTCGGAGCGTTACCGACACAACTCACCATTTTCCTGGTCTGTTAGCTCAGCTACGAAGAGCAACCGCCTGTCTAGCGGAAGGTCGTGGGAGCAATGCCCACACAGGCCGCCGATTTGAAGAGCAACATTTTTCGCGCGCGAGGGAGACAGGAACCCGCCTCGCCTGGGACGAGGAGATACTCGGGGCGGCACCGAGGCGCGCGACCATTTCGTTCCAGCTCCCGTGGCCGAGCAGACCTGAGGCATCCGTCTTCTAAACGGAACTACGCAGGTGCAACTCCTGCCGGGAGTAAAACTTCCCCGATGATGTTAAAGGAGCATGTCCGGCTGTTAACCGGATCGTCGTGGTGCGAGTCCACGTTGGGGAGCCATTTTTCAAAACGCCCGATAGCTCAAGAGCAGAGCAACCGGCTTACATCCGGCGGACCGGGGAGCGTTACCTCGTCGGGCGACCATTCTATTCCTCTGTAGCTCAAAAGCAGAGCAATCGGCCGATAACCGATCGATCGCGGCGCAATACCGTGCGGAGGAACCAGGGCTGTGTAGCTGAGAGAGATTAGCGCCTCGCTGAAGACGAGGAGAGTTCGGCGCGATTCCGAACGCAGCCGCCAGTTTCGCTCCTGAAGTGTAAGAGCCATGCATGCCGCTCTGCGAAGGCGGAGGTTCGAGGTGCAAGTCCTCGCGGGAGCAATTCTTTCTCCTTAGCCCTGTAGCTCAATGTAGAGCGCCCGACTTTGACTCGGGAGGTTGATGGCGCAAATCCATCCGGGGCCGCCAACTTATTCCGGCTTGGCAGAGCAGCGCATGCACTCGTCTTGTAAACGAGCCCAGACCGGGGCAGCACCGGTAGCCGGATCCAATGTAGATGGAGATCATGATGTAAGAGCAGCATCCGGTTCTGTGAAAACCGTCGTGTGCGGTGCAAGTCCGACTGATCACCCCATTTCGCTTGGGCGCACAAGGCAAAGTCGTCGAACCAACGGTCTGCAAAACCGACTTACCCGGTGCGAGTCCGGGGTGCGCCTCCATTTCTTAGCCATGTAGCTCAACGAGCGGAGCGCCCGACTTTGGAGCGCGAGGCTGATGGTGCCGTTTCGACGCGCTTCGCTTGCTCAAGGCCCTGAGCCCGTCGAAGGGCGAATCCATCCGAGGCCGCGATCCGTCACGCTCCCGTAGCTCAACGTATAGAGCGCCGCGCTTCGAACGCGGAGGTTGCAGGCGAAATTCCTGCCGGGAGTGCCATTTCCGATTTCCAACCCGGCGTAGCCCAACGCAGAGGCAGCGAGCTCAGACCTCGTCGAGTGCGGGTGCAAGTCCTGCCGCCGGGACCATTTCGCTCCCGTAGCCCAACGCAGAGGCAACGGACTTAAAATCCGTCAAGTGTCGGTGCAACTCCGACCGGGAGCAGTACCCCGTGAATGCAAGAGCCGCGCGCCTCGTCTTTCAAGCGAGTTCTAGCCGGTGCAAGTCCGGCCGCGGGTGCCAATTCCAGAGAATGGTCGCGTAGCCCAACCGGCAGAGGCACAGCGCCGAGAACGCTGCCAGTACTGCTTCGACTCCAGTCGCGACTACCATTTTCGAGCTCGAAGCTTTGGTAGCGAAGCAACCGCCTTTTAAGCGGTTGAGGAGGGTGCGACTCCCTACGGGCTCAACAGATTTCGTCGCCATCGCCATGCGACCGCGCGGCATCGCCGCACGCGGTTTCGCACATTGGCACGCGACGCTCCACAACGGTACTCGGCTGTAAACCGACAGGGTTCGACTCCCAACCCCGATCTGCGTCGGCATCCCGTCCCTAGCGAAAGCAAAGGACAATCGAAAATCAGCTCAGCGTCACCGGCCTCTAGCCGAGTGGCCCGCTGCCGCGCGATGGCTGCTGCCGTAGATCGGCAAATTTTTTTTAACCAAAACAAGAAAGGAACCAACAACATGACTAACGAATACCTGTTCATCATCTTCCTCGCGATCGCTGGTGCGCTTGCGGTGAAAATTGTCCGTGCCCGTTACCGCCACGAGTTCATCGCGAGCGACGGCTTCGCGGGTCTGCTTTATCACGAAGGCAAACTGAGCGGGACGCTGGCGGCCGGTCGCCGCGTTCGCTGGGGCAAACATTATCGCGTTACGCTCGTGGAAGTTCGCAAGACTCTGCTGAACGTCGCCGGCCAGGAAGTGCTGACCGCCGACAACGTGGGTGTGAAGCTCAGCGTCGTGCTGACGATGCAAATCGTCGACGCGGCCAAGAGCGCGCTGACGGCGGACAACTACGCGACGCACATTTATAGCGCCGCGCAGACCGCAATTCGCGCCATCATTGCCGGCGTGACGATGGAGGCGCTGCTCACGCAGCGTGTCGGCATCGGCGCGCAACTCAGCGAGCGCATCGCGCCTCAGGCGGAAGCGGTCGGTGTTAAGATCGACGCGGCCGAAGTACGCGACGTGATGCTGCCGGGCGACCTGCGCAAAGCTTTTAGTGAAGTGCTGAAAGCCAAACAGGAAGGCCAGGCGGCGCTCGAACGCGCGCGCGGTGAAACGGCTGCCCTGCGTAATCTCGCCAACGCGGCCCGCCTCGTGGACAACCAGCCAGGTCTGGCCACCCTGCGTTTCCTCCAAACTCTGGGCGATGCCGGCTCGAAGCAGATGGTCGTGATGAACGACATGTCTGCATTCACGCCGGCGATCAAGGCGCGCGGTAATCCCCGCGCTGCTCCTGAGTCCGAGGAGGCGTAACCATTCGCTGCGTCATACGCAGACCCCGGCGGAGATCGGCTCCGCCGGGGTTCACCCGGAAGGGTTTATTTTCCGAAATCATTTCAAAGCCTACAAACAACCATCAACCGAAAGGAGGTTCCCCATGCACGGGAACGAAGTTCATGAGCGCGTTCGCCACGCGCTGGCTCGTGTCGAACACGAGCAGAACGTGCGCGTGCTTTTCGCGTGCGAAAGCGGCAGCCGGGCGTGGGGTTTTGCCTCGCGCGATAGCGACTACGACGTTCGCTTTCTTTATGTTCACGAGCGCGATTGGTATCTCTCGGTAGAGAATCCGCGCGACGTAATCGAGCGGCCAATCACTGCCGATCTGGACGTAAGCGGCTGGGAACTGCGCAAAGCGCTGCGGTTGCTCCGCAAGAGCAATCCGCCGTTGCTTGAATGGCTGAAGTCCCCGGTTGTGTATCGACACGATCCGGTCTTTCTCGCCGAGTTCGGTGCGCTCGCCGCCGAGTTTTACTCGCCGCGGCGCTGCTTTGCCCACTATCTGCACATGGCCGATGGCAACTGGCGCGATTATCTGCGCGGCCGCGCCGAGGTGCGCCTGAAAAAGTATCTTTACGTTTTTCGGCCGCTTCTGGCCTGCCGCTGGATCGAGCGCCAGCTCGGCCAGGTACCGATGCTGTTCTCCCAGCTGGTGGAGAGCGTCCTGGAGGAAGGGGAAGTTCGCGAGGCGCTCCAGGCTCTCGTCGTGCGCAAGCAGGCCGGTGAAGAGATGGCGGTTGCGCCGCCGGTCGAAGCGCTCTCGCGCTTTGCCGAAGGCGAACTGTCGCGACTCGAGTCGCTCAAGGAGCCCGGTGATGTCGTGGCCGAGATGGAGGAACCGTTTCGACAGGCTCAAGGCCCCGAGCTTGTCGAGGGGTTGAACCGCTTCTTCCGTCGCTACGCATTGCGGGCGTGAAAACAACAGCGCCTGGCAGGCGGCGGCCCCGGCAGCTCCCCAAATTTCAACCGCAGACCAACAACCAAACAGAAAGGAGGTGACGCCAATGAGTCATCGAGATCGGCGCATCCGCGCCAATCCGCGCGCCGGGGTGAACGCGCGGCTTCTTCGGAAGCAACCCACACCCGCATCAACTAAAACAATTCCAAAGAACCTAATGAACAAATCAATCACATTCACGGGCGACTGGGCGCTGCACGGGATCATGTCCGATCTCGGGGTGGATTTTGCCCTTTCGCCGTTCCACCGGATCGGCTTCAAAGTCGATGAGGCTGGAATCCAGAAGCTCTCGGAGCATTACGCCGACCGCGTCTTTCGGGCGCGGCAGTGGTTCCGCGACGAGAAATTAAGTTGGACAACGCTCCTGCTTCGCTTCGAGGAAAAAGCGTTCCTCGTCGCCCACGGCGATGGGTGCAACTGGGCCGAGATCATCGCGTCCAGCGCCGAGAACGTGCGCGAGCTGCACGCGGAAATCCGCAAGGTCCTGCATGGCGAAAACAAGCCAAAGCAGCCTGCGTTTTTCATGCTGCGCTACGACTACAACGACATCTCGGCCGACCCGATCGAGAACCTGCCGGAAGCTGTCACCGACGACTTCCTGCGTCTTTGCTACGGCGAAGACATTCTCGAATGGGTGGCGCAATTTGGAGAAAGAACTGTTGCGCGCGCCGGTGGTCTGACGATTTTCGACGGACCGCCGGGCACGGGAAAGACAAGCCTCATCTCAGAGATGATTCGGCGCCTGGAAAAGACTCACGTCTTCTACTCGCTGCCGGTCTCGCAGGACAAGGCGCTCTCTTCCCCGGAGCTGGTGCCGTTCTGGCAAACGCAGAACACCCGTCATGCTGATCGCGTTAAGGTGATCGTCATGGAGGACGCGGAGCGTTTGCTCTGGCGGCGCACCGGCGACAACCGCGAAGCGGTCTCGTCGTTGCTCAACATTGCCGACGGCCTCATGGGCCGGATGCTGCGATTGCACATCATCTGCTCGGTCAACGCGAAGATGGAGGATCTCGATCCTGCCGTTCTTCGCCCGGGCCGTCTGATGAATCATCGCCGCTTCGAGCCGTTGAGCCGCGAAGCTGCCGAGCGCCTCGCCGCGGACCGCGGCCTGGCCTTCACGCCTAACGAGTGGTCGGAAGGCTACTCCCTGGCGGAAGTCCTCAATCCCGGCTCGCACGAGCTGGCGAACGACAAGCCGTCCATCGGATTCCAAATCTGGTCGAGGTAGGGACGCTGCGCTGCGGCGTTCTTTAGTGTGGCTGCGGTTGGGAAGTCTCACCCGTAGCCACACGCCTCGGACGGCGCAGCGCACCCTCCCTACGATTAACGACAAAAGAACAAACACCGCTGTGTCAGTAGAAGTGTAATTTTAGAATTGAAGGACCACATGAATACGAAAGACCTCATCGCAATCGGAGTGCCACCGGGCGAACCGGTGAAGCGCGCGCACGCCTTCATCGTGGCGTTCCGGGAAAGCGGGGGCGACATGTCGCAGCTCTCAAACGAGATCGGTGCCATCGTCGGCCAACCGGAAGCATTCCTGAACGATCCGCTACGCGAATCCTTTGCCCGCTCCCTTTACCAGCCCGCCTTCAAACAGCGTGAAACGCTCGCGCCCTGGCAGCAATGGGGTTCCGGCCTCGAGCCCGACGCCGTCAAGCAGATGGCGAACGCCTGTGCCCTGCCGGTTTCTGTCGCGGGCGCCCTCATGCCGGATGCGCATGTCGGCTACGGATTGCCAATCGGCGGCGTTCTGGCCACCGAGAACGCGGTGATTCCTTACGCTGTCGGCGTCGACATTGCCTGCCGCATGAAGCTCACCGTCTTCGATCGCAAGGCGAACACGATCGCGGGAGAGCAGGACCGCCTGGCCAATATCATCGAACGCGAGACGCGCTTCGGCGTGGGCTGTGGATTCAAGCCGCGCCGCGATCACGACGTGATGGATGAAGACTGGACCGTCTCGCCGATCACGCATCGCTTCCGCGACAAAGCCTGGACACAACTCGGCACGAGCGGCAGCGGAAACCACTTCGTGGAATTTGGCGCCTTTACCATGGTCGACCAGTCGTTAGGCCTGCCCGCGGGCGAATACCTCGCGCTGCTCACCCACAGCGGTTCGCGCGGCACCGGTGCGCAGGTTTGCCAGCACTACAGCCGCCTCGCGATGGCTCGTCACACCGAGCTGCCCAAAGAGCTTAAGCATCTTGCCTGGCTCTCGCTCGACGATGAAGCAGGCCAGGAATACTGGGCCGCGATGAACCTGATGGGCCATTACGCCGCGGCGAACCACGCCCTCATCCATAAATTCATCGCCCGCTCGTTAGGCGCGACAGTCCTCCTCGACATCGAGAACCATCACAACTTTGCCTGGAAAGAGCGCCACCTCGTTGGCGGCGAGGAACGCGAAGTCATTGTTCACCGCAAAGGGGCCACACCCGCCGGTCCGGGCGTGCTCGGCATCATCCCGGGCTCGATGGCCTCGCCCGGTTTCGTTGTCCGCGGGAAAGGCCAGACCGAGTCGCTCCACAGCGCTTCGCACGGCGCCGGCCGCGTCATGAGCCGCACGAAAGCGCTCCAGTCCTTCACCTGGAATGCGGTTAAGAAACAGCTCGCCGAAAGGGGCGTTACCTTGCTTTCGGCCGGACTGGACGAAGTGCCCGGCGTTTACAAAGACATCGAAGCCGTCATGGCGGCGCAAACCGACCTCGTCGATGTCCTCGGCCGCTTCGATCCAAAGCTCGTCAAAATGTGCCCCAGCGGCGAGCGACCGGAAGATTGATTCAAAGTTACCGCGCCTTCGGTGCTATACGTGAGTCACGTATAGCACCCTCTTGCGGCGAATAGGTGGATCGTGCGCTCCGTCGGCGATTTTTCGGACAACGTTTCGTGCCCAGCGTCTTGTCGAGCGGTCCCGCCCGCGCGGGACTCGATCCTTCCACGGCAGCTGCGCATTTTGAATTGTAGGGCAACCGCACCGGTTGCCATCCTTTCGCTCGGCAAGCGGAGCGCTTGCCCGACGAAGCTCTCTCGTCACTCGTCACCTGTCACTACCCTTGATCTTTGCTCCCGCTTCCCTCTTAATCCCAGCGATGCAACCGGGCGAAGCACTCAGCACGGCGGCGCAGGTGGCTGTCACACTGGCCGGTTTCGCTGGCATCGTCGTCGTCTTCCGGCCAGACTCCGTTCATCGCTGGTCGGCGATCGACCGATTCCGGCTCCAGCTCCTGCTCACAAACTCCGCCTTGCCGCTGGCCGAGGCGCTCTTCGGCCTCCTCTTGCTGTCGGCCGATCCGCCACCGGCCAGCATCTGGCGCTGGTGCAGCGGCTTCGGGTTCGCCGCGCAGCTGCTGGTTATCGTTGGCACGCGCAATCGCACCCGACGGCTTTCACGGGCCGATTTGGAGGGCGTGCACAAGTTACTCTTCTATCCAATCGCCCTGCTCGCGACGGCCGCGATGGCGCTGCAGGCCATCAACTTTTCCGTCTGGAACCGGTTCTGGCCTTTCTTCGGCCTCATCTTCATCCACCTGGTCGCCGCCCTCGCCCAGTTTGTCCGCATGGTCCTCCTCCCGCCCCATTCGCCCGCGGACTGATGAGATCGCCAGCTCGGCGCATTTCGGGTGCTTGCGGCGACTGCCCGTTCTGCCTCTGATGATGTCACATGTCACGATCGGCCACGACGATCCCAGCTCCTCGGTCTCGGCATTGGTTTTCCCGTCGGCTATTGGCTCGGCATTGCGCTGCTCTGCGCGAAGGCGCGGCGGCGATGGCCGCGAGCAAAAAGCGAATGGGGCTCAGCGAAACAATCAGCGCCGAAACTGTTCGCGGGCCAGGCGCGTGACCTTTCGGGCGATTCCCTCGGGGTCGCGCAGAGCGTCGGAGCCAGCCGGACTGGATTCCATCGCGTCGAGGAAAGCCGATAGTTTCTGCTTTTGTTCGGCCGACAGCTTGCTGCTCAGCCGATTTATTTCTGCCTCGAACCGCTTGAAACGTTCGGGGTTCTCTTTCTCGATAAAGTCGTTGTTCTCCCCGATCGCCAGCGCTATCAGCAGTCGCGCGCGCGTAACGGCATCCGGTTCCTCCCAGAGGCTCATCAATTTTCGAGCCAGATGGAAGCGGCCGGTTAGCGGGCCGACGGCGCCTCCGAAGCTACCAGCTTTCCTGTCCTCGAACTCATCTCCATTTCGTGTCGCCAATCGCTCGACATCGGGTTGCAACACGCGCAGGTCCGCCGACCAAATTAACCAGATGAGCGCGGAGACAGACTTGTTCGTGCTGGACAAGTGCGGTTTTACAATAGTCACCAGGCGAGGGTTAAAACGGTCCGGATCCAATTGGGCGAGCTGAGCCAGTACGCCAAGAATCCGGCAGTACTGGGATGCGTCCGAAGTTGCATCGAGTTGGCTAACGATGTCCTCAAAATATTCAGTGCGGCCCCGAAGTGCGAGAGCCTTGCACGCTTGAACTTGCGTATAGGTATCGGTCCCATCCGCTTGATCGCGCTCGAAAAGCTTGAACAAAGCTTCGTCGATCTCGCGGCCGGAGAATCGAAGCGGATTGCTCGCCGGGACGAGCGCGTCGATGGCGCGTCCGCGTTCCTCCCAGCCAGTCTTCGGATCGTGTAGCATCTTGATAATTGTCGCAAGGCGCTGGGTCTCGTTGGGGATGCTGCCGGCGTCGGCCAGGACTAGAAAAGCGGAGATGGTGAGCGCGTCGATTTTCTCAGGCGGCAAGTCGCGCGCAAGCATGGCTGCGCGGATCGGATCGACTTGCGCCAGCGCAGCGTAGAATTGGCGCGCCCACTTTCCGTTGGTTTTTCGGGACAGGGTTTCGAGCGCGTCGGCATATCGTTTTCGATCCAACTGGGCGAGACACCGCAAGGCCCATTGACCGTCATCCGAGCTGGAAATGGCGAGCGCGCTCAGGCGAGCCGGGTCGGTTGCGATCGCCAGCTTACGCAGCGAAACGATAATGGCCTGACGGAGAAGATCGGGACTGCCGCTGATGTCGTCATAGAGGGCAGCCTCACTTTCAGCATCGAGCACAGTACGTTGTTCCTCGATGTGTTTTCGCTTCTTTGGATCCTTGACCTCGAAAGGCGAAGGCAATTTGCTCCGCTCGGCGGATATCTCGTCGTAGCTGCGTTTCGGAGGAGCAGGGGAGGGCAAGGCTGCTTCGATTTCGCGTAAACGCGGCGCGTCCGAAACGACGCTGAAATCTCCGGCAAATTGCGCCGCTACGCTCAAAATCGAAAACGAAATTCTCTCCTGTGCCAAAGAGAACCAGCCAAGGAAGCGCTCGCTGAAATCCTGCAAACGTTTCCGTTCCGCCTCGGTATAGACGGGTGCGGACGTTTCTCGGAGCTCGCTCGGGCGTTGCTCCGTCGGTTCGAACTGCGACCACGTCTGGCCGAGCGACGCCGGTAGCGCGCTTGTGATCAAATACCATGCAAAATTTAGAAATGTCTCCGGCGTGTAATCGTCAGTCCAGCGCTCACGCAGGCTATAATCCAACCCATTCGCATGGTCGATCACCGCGCGGTCATTCACGCGCATGACGAAGTGGCCTCTCCCGCCGCCCGTTGAGACGATCCGCTCGGTTTCGGAGTCCGTAATGACGCTCCGGCTGCGAACGCGATCCAGCCACCAGAGGACGTGAGCGAGCTTGCGAGCTTGCTCGTAGGGCAATGCGCAAATTCGCAAGTCGAACACCGGTTGATCGTAAACAGCGTTATAGAAAGTAACGCCGGCGGCTGACGATCCGGCGAAAGCCACATACGAGTCGTCTGGATCGACCCGAACGAAGTAATGGCCGTCGATCGCGTTGTAGCAACGAGCCGAAGCATCTGAAAAAGCGATCGTGCAGTGCGGGGGCGGTTCGGTGTTGTCCCGATCGTCGATCGCGATTTGGTAATGCTCGCGGTGCTTCTGTGTCCGATTTGCCTCGACATACGCCAGCGCGGCGGCTTTCGCGTCCATCGTCCAAAAATTCTCCGGCAGGCGGCTCGTGTTTTCAGATTCGCGCTCGAACTCGCTCTTGCCGTGAGCCATGAATCGAATCAGTTCCGCGTCAGGCGCGTCTTTCAAAGACACATACTGATAGGGCTCGGCCGGTGACGGGGGTGGAGTCGACGCTACGATGCTCTCAGACGTGAGCTCATATTTTGAGACGGCGTCCAGATCTTTCGGGAAGGTCGACTTGGCTGCCTTGAGCCGCGCGAATTCTTTCCAGAGGTTCGCGCCGTTGATGATACGGAAATGATCGCCGGCTTTTCCCTGCGGACCGATGTAAGCCCGCTTCGCTTTGTCCCACTTCCAAACCGCTTTCGGGATCAAGCCCTCCGCGGTGCGGGGCCCGGCTTCGATGTCCGAAACGCCATCGCCGTCCTGATCGGTCAGACGGTAGGTCCATTCATCGTTCTCCCAGTTTAGCAGCACGCTGAGAACCGGCTCAGCCTTCGCCTTCACGACCGACATCGTCAAAACCGTGGCAGTCCCGCCGCCTTCCACGCCGAAGATCATCGAGTCGACCCGTTCGATGAGTCCGTCTCCGTTAATGTCGGCGAGGGTGCCGCTGCTGAGAATAGGATCATTTCCGAACGGCCTGAGGACGCGGCCGTCCGCGGTGAAGGCACAAATCGCTTGTTCTTTCCCGGCGGCGCCGCCTGGGCTGGGGGGCACGGGTGGGAAAAGTTCGCGCGGGTTCTTAACTGCATAAGAATCGTTGCTCGATTCCGTTTTTGTCCCATCCTCAAAGCAGGAAAGCACCAGATAGATCGGCGGCCGAGGCTTCTCCTGTGGGCAAACGAGAAGCGTTGAATCGTAGTGTGACGCTTCGAACGTCTTGAAGTCCGCATGTTTGCGGGGCTCAGCCCTCCGCCAGAGTTCGTAAAAGGCGCGGGGCCGCTGCTCGTCGTCGGTGAGACGCTGCACCAACTCCCTTCCGGAAAGATTTGCGAATCTGGCTTGTTCCTCATCCGGCGGGGGCGCGGCGGCGGACATCCGGAGCGCCGCAGACAGACCGAGAGCAAGTGCGAGGGGAAACCTCTTCATGGTGGACTATGGAACGCCAATGGATTCGATCCACCTGATTGCTTTCTCGGCGAGCTTGTCGAAAGCGATGATTGCTAACTCGAGGTGCTCCTCTTTCGTGTCCTCGATTTTGTTGTGGCTGATGCCGTGGAGGCTTTGGATGAACATCATGATGGTGGGAATCCCGGTGCGGGCGACCTCGGAGGCGTCGTGAAGCGGGCCAGAAGGGAGACGATGCGGAGTGGCTCCGACGTCGCTAATCGCTTCGTCACAGAGCGAGATGAGGTCATCGTTGAAGAGAATTGGCTCGATTTGCCAAATGCGGTTCCAGGAAACGGTAACGTTGCCTTCCCTGGCGAAACGTTCGCTGGCTTCTTTCGCTTCGCTTAACATCCGGGCGAGGGCGTCGGCGTCGAGATGCCGTTGGTCGAGCGTGAGGCGGCATTCTTCGACGACGCTGGTGGGGAATCCGGGTCGGGTCGTGCATGAACCAATGGTGCAGACGCCGCCGAGCCGGTCGGTGATGCGATAAATTTCCGGACTCATCTTTGCGGCGGCGAGGAAGGCATCGCGGCGGCGATTCATCGGGGTGGCGCCGGCATGGGTGGCCTGGCCGTGAAAGGTGACGGCCTGGCGCTCGACGCCAAATGTTCCAATCACGGTTCCGAGGGGAAGACCCAAATCGAGCAGAACAGGGCCTTGTTCGATGTGGAGCTCAAGATAAGCGGCCGCGTTCGTGAGTTCTTTTCGGCAGTCTTTTACTCGCTCGAAATCGATCCCGTTTTCGGCGAGCGCTGCGGGCAGGGTGATGCCATCCTTGTCGCGGAGCTCGCGCGCTTCATCCAAGTCGAGATGACCGGAACAGGCGGAAGAACCGAAGAGGCTTTTGCCGAAACGCGCTCCTTCTTCATCGGCCCAGTCCACCAGGCGGACGGTCACCGGCGGCTTCCCGCCGTATTGCGCAGCGATGCGCCGGAGAATTTCGACGCCGGCCAGGGTATCGAGGCTGCCATCGAGCCAGCCGCCATTGGGCACGGAGTCGATGTGGCCGCCGATGAGAAGCGCTTTCTCAGATTCGCCGGGAAGGGTCGCCCAAAGATTGCCAGCTTCGTCGATGTGAACCTCCGGAGAAATTTCCTCGAGTTTTTGCCGGAGCCACGCGCGGGCTTTTGCCCAGAGGGGAGTAAACGCGATCCGCTGGGACCCGTTTTCGTCGCTCGTCAGCTGCCGAAGTTCCTTAAGTTCTGCAATAACGCGCTCCGGTGCCGTCTTCATTTGCAAAATGAGCATAGGCAACCGGCCCGGGAATCACAATGAACAGGAGATTGCGATTTGGATTTACCAATTCAGGGCTGTCGTCTAAACGACTCTTATCCCGGCACGAGGGCGTGCCGGCTCCATCAGAGATATCACCATGACTGACCGCAACTACGTCGAAGGGAAAAAGCCGGACCGCGAGATCCCGCCGGACTCCATCGGAAAACTCGAGCCCGCGAAGGGTGACGAGGAAGCCGCTGGCCGCACGAGCCCGTTCTGGGTGAAGTGCTGGAACTGCCACCAATTCCTGACGCGGCCGTTGTCCCCGCCCCAGCAGCAGGCCTACACCTGTGCGAATTGCGGCGCGGTGAACATGATTTAGGCGCTCGTCGCATATTTCGTTGCAGGAAACGTGTCGCCTTGGCTAGAAAGGCGACATGGAGATCTGGGTCCATCGCAACGGAGAGTACGCCGGCCGTTTTACCGAGTCAGTCATTCGCGGTAAGATCGCGGACGGCAGCCTGAGCGAAAACGATCTCGCCTGGGACCAGGAGAAAGCGCTGTGGAAACCGCTCCGCGAATTCCTGGCTTCATTGGCGGCGGCAAAGGTCGAGCCGGTGAGCAGCACCCCCAGCGATGCCGTAAAAGAAGTGCCGCCAGCATCTTCGGCGGCGCCGGTCGAGGCGAAGCCCGCCGAAGTGCGGCGTTCGGGTCCACCGCCGCTCCCGTCCATGCCGGTGGCCGAGGCGGCGCCAGCGCCAGTTCGCGCGGTCGTTCCGCCGGCCTTGCCAACCGTTTTTCCGGCAACGCCAACCGCGACCGCCGCCGCGCATGAGGTGCCGGAGGGCGAAAAGATTTGGAACCCGTACGTCGCGATCCTCGGCAGCATCTTTCTCTCGCCGGCGTTCGGAGGATTCATCATCTGGCGAAACTGGCTGCGCATGAATCGCCGCCGCCGCGCGATGGTGGCGGCGCCGTGGTTCTGGATAGGCTTCGTCGTCATCGGACTGTTGTTTTACTCACGAGACCGGCTCGTCTGGGTGATTTGGGCCGCGTATCTCGTGGCTTGGATCGCGTTCTCCGCTTACCCGCAAATCCGATACGTCCATACGACGTTTAAGAGAGAGCGGTTGATGTCTGGGTTGCCCCTGTTGGCCGCTCTCTTTCTTACCCTGTTCGGCGGCGTGGCCTATTGGCTTTCCAAGCCGGACACGAGCACGATCCCGACGCTCGCGCCCGGTCCCACGGTGCAACAGCCGCCGGTTGTCGCACCCGTCGTCTCGCAAACTACCGATCACGTTTATTCGGCCGACGAGTTGCGCGACATGTATAAATCCTCCGTTCTCGAAGTGCGCGCGACCTGGAAAGAAAAGAAGGCGTTGAATATCAAAAAGGACAACGGCGCCAACGGCACCGGCGTGCTGATTTATAACGACGCCGAGTATGGCCTCGTCGCCACCAACTGGCACGTTGTCGATCCAGGCGAGAACATGACGGGCGATTACAAGTGCGGGGTTCGTTTTGCCCACGACAAGGATTTTGCCGATGTCGAGGTGGTGGCGAGGGCGAAGAACGAAGTCGATCTCGCCTTGCTGTTGGTTCGGCTGGAAGGGAAATGGACGCCGAACCAGTTTCCGGTTCGTTTCCTGGACCACATCAAGGAAGGCGAATGCTGCATCGCCATCGGGAACGCGCTCGGCGAAGGGTTGAGCATCACGTCGGGAATCGTATCGCGTTTCGACAAGATAAAGGATCAGACCCTGATCCGGACTTCCACGCCGGTGAGTCCCGGAAACAGCGGCGGGCCCTTGATTCTCTGCCGGGGCGGCTCGCTCGGCGGCATCGTGACGTTGCAATCGCGGATCACGAACGTGCAGAACGTGAACTTCGCGACGCCGGCGCAATACATTTTCGACAAGGACATCTGGGAATTCGAGAGCGGGCAGGACAAGGCCCAGCAGTTACTCGACACCGCCATCAGGCAGGCGCCCAAGAAGTAAGGTGGTTGACGGAAAACGGCGGGGACTCCTGTCCGGCGGTCATCTTGACGGCTTTAAGCCGTCAAGATTTTGCTGCGCTGGCAGGGACGGTGCGCTGCGCCGTCCGCAAGCGGAATGCGCCGCCGAAAGATTCGGCTCTTTGGTCGTCGCGTCCCCAAAAGCCGGTGATCAGCCAGCCCTTGATCACAATTTGCCCTATCAAAGGAATGAACACGCAGACGCCGGCCAGGAGCGTATTCATCATCCACTTTGGGCTTTTGAAATGATCGCTGACGGAAGCGGTGTAATTCATTTTAGCGAACCCGCGAGCTGCTCGGAAACGGGGTGCGCGGATGGTTGCCAACCGCGTTCCGTGTCAATCGCAAACAGATAAGGAAACGCTTTTGGCGGATCATCTCGCGCCTTCCCCTTGCGCGCGACCATGACCCATCCAGATTGCAATCGTGCACAAAGACAAACCACCCGGGATCTTTGATCTGACCGAGCGGTCGATGAGATATGCGGCTGGGTTTAGCTTTGTCGTCGGATTTGTTCTCAGCGTCATCGTCCGGGTCATCGTTGTCCTGACCACCGAGAATCCTGCGCAATCAAATCCGTGGTGGGGGCCGTAACGGTTGGCCTCTGGTGTAGCGGCGGGTACCGGGAAAAAATGTTACCAAAAAAGGAGGAGCTTCGGTTTGCCTTTTCCTGCGAATAAGAGGATATGTTTCGGCCAATCGCGATCGCCCCGTCCGAGATTCTCCCCGGAACGGAACGCAAATTATTAATCCGATATGATCCGAAAAATTTTCTTCGTTATCGCCCTCAGCAGCATCGCCTCGCTGGTCACCCTGCACGCGGAGCCGCCGGCAAAAAAGAAAAAGTCCCATAACACAAAAACCTCAGCAGCTTCCAACGTGACTCCCGCGGCCCCCTTGGTCGCAGGCTGGACACTGACGAACGGTACCTGGGTGCACTCCGATGGGTACAAATACGTCAATGGTTCGGTGATCCGGACCGGAACGCAGACCCACAAACCTCCGCCGAAGCCACCCACGCAGGCTCAGCTGGACTCGGTGAAGAAGAAATCGGCGCCTCCAACCCCAGCTGACTCTGCTGCAACGAAAGCGGCCGAACGTGAGCGCAATCTTGCGCCGCGTCCTGCGCCGCAAACCGGAACGCATCTGTAGAGCGCAGTCCGGCCGGAACAATTTGTCCGTGCTTTACTCAGGCGGGGGTCATTCTCCGGCAATCGCTATCGTGTGAAGGCGGAACTTCCGGGTCAGAGCCCCGTGTTGTCTACCTCCCAGTAATCACCGGAATCGGTCATGCCCTCTTTATAGGCGACTGCCATGAAATACGACAACTGACCATTCCCAACTCCCAGGGGCCCGTAATACACCTGGCAATTAATCGGCGTCGAGCCGTTGTGTGTCGGGTAAGGGGGAGGGCCATACGGCCACAGGCTCCTTGTATAAAAGATTATTGCTCCGCTGGTTGCGGTGGTTATCGAGAGATAAATAGTATTTGGATGGTGACCGGTCTGCGTAAACTCCGGTATCTCGACCTGGTCCGCCAGGACGGAGGAAGTAGGGAATGCAATCAGCGTGAGCGCTGTGAGCGACGCACCAATGGTGCGCCAAATGGATTTTGGTTTCATGATCATTGATTCTTTCTTGTGGGGTTTTATCTGCCCTTGCCGCTCTTTACTGGGGCCCCTGAACAGAGCGGCCCTCTACTGATTAATTACGAGGCTTGCCTAGCAGAGTTCTCGGTGGGGTTGCGTCCGGTAGCCACATTCGCGATTGGTGATCAGCCCCGGTCATGATTTATTCGAGGCCGACGAGGGCCTATAGCTCAGCGGTTAGAGCAGGGGACTCATAATCCCTTGGTCCCAGGTTCGAATCCTGGTGGGCCCAGCCTTCGCTTTGGCGCCCTGGCGGCAAAACGGGGCTGCCACGCCGGAGTCCCGCGCCTGCGGGACGAAGGCGGGCTGGTATTCTTTTAGGTGGCCCGAAAACGATCTCGCGAACTCGTTTCGCCGAATAATTTCTCCGAAAAAGGGAGGATTTCCTCGCTAATCAATTGACAGAGACATCCGGTATTACCATAATGCCGCCCGATGCTGAAGAAATTCATTCCGCAAAAGCCCATGTCGTCGATCGGAGAAGGATCGTTAAGCGCGGGCACTGAGGAGAACAACGGGCTCGCGCAACGCGAAGAACAAAGGGCAGCATCACCAACAATCGATCCAAAAAAATATATGGCTGAACATTCTGGCAAAGACATTCTCTCAAGCGACGTCGAGATCAAAGGCTCGATTAAATTTCAAAAGGAACTCCTCATCGACGGCAAAGTGGAAGGCGAAATCAATTCGGATGGCGTCCTGACCATCGGTGAAAACGCGAACATCCAGGGCGAAATCAAAACGAAGTCGATCACCGTTTACGGCAAGGTCCAGGGCAACATTACGGTGGGTGAGCGTTGCGAGCTCAAATCGCGTTGCACGCTCCAGGGCGACCTGAAAGCCGCGCGCCTCGTCATCGAGGAAGGCGCTACTTTCATCGGAAAATCCGAGGTCACCAGCAGCGGCGCCAGCAAGGCGTCCACTCCTCCGGCGCGGCCAGAGATTGTCCGGAACGAAGAGCCGGCAGCTCCGGCAAAGTCGGCCTTTGGCGCACGAGTCTAAAGCAGCAGCCACCCTCCGCCAAGCGCCAACCGTGGCAAAGCCGTCTCCTGCAAAAGTCAGTGTGGAGTGTCCACACTGTGGCTTTAAGCAGATGGAGTATGCGGCGGCCAAGAGCACGATGTGCCGCCAGTGCGGCTCACATTTCGCGCCGGCCAGCCCCAAACAGGAGATAAGGCTCCGTCCCAAGGAGGAACCCGTCGAGGCCGCGGCCGCCTCTGATTCTTCGCTCTTCCACAAGATCGAGGGCTTCTGGAACAAGCATCACAATTCGGAAATCGAATGTTTCGAGTGCAAGGCGAAACAGGAGATCAGCTCCGCCGCCAGCTCGACCTTTTGCCCGAAGTGCAGCACGCACATCGACCTGCGCAATTATAAGGTCACGACGAGTTTCAGCCGCTCGATCAAAACCCAGGGCGAAATCCATATCACGGCCAAGGGCGATCTCAGCAGCACCGGCGTGACCTGTCGCTCGGCGCTGATCGAAGGGAAGATGCGCGGCAACATGAATTGCATCGGCACGGCCACGATCGATTTCGTCGGCAAGATTCCCGGGCGGCTGACGGCGCAACATGTTTTGATCGAGCGCAAATCCGACGTCCATTTCTTTCGTCGCATTCGCGTAAAGAGCATTGAGATTCGCGGCCGGATGACCGGGGAAATCATCGCGGAAGGAACGGTTGTCATTCACCGCAACGCGCTTCTGGATGGGAACGTCACCGCGAGATCGATCTCCGTGGAAAAGGGTGGAATTTTCAGCGGCCAATTGATTATCGGCAGCGCGGGACTCACCCAGGCGGAGTTGCTTCCCGAGACCAGCTCGCCCGCCACCGCGGCGCCGGAAGAGCCCGAGCCGGTGGCAGTGCCGCACCCTGTGCCCGCGACCTAGCTCGGGCTGAATGCAAAAACTGCGTCCACGCAGTCCCTACGATCGGCTCGGCGGTTATGTGCATTTGCCGCGTCTGATCGACAAAGCCAGGCTCCATCGCAAGGGGTTGCTCGACGGTTACAACTACAAGACCGTCGGCTTCGACAAGCACTTGCTCGCCTTCCTTAAGATAAAGGGGGATGCCTTCGAAGAAATCGCGAACGAGCTCGACGACGACGAGAAGATTCTCGAGTGGGTGAAAAAGAATGGCGCGAAGCATTCGGCGGAGGCCATCGAGCATTGGAACGAGACGATGATGGCGCGCCATCCCGACACCGCGGAAAAGAAAGCGCGGTTCATCCATTTCCTGAAAGAATCCGGCGGCGCTGGGCGCAAGGATATCAAGACCTACTTCGACCTCATCGAGTTTGATGAGGGACGGTTGAAGTAAGGGTTGGTAGGGACGCCGCGCTGCGGCGTCCGGCGGGTGGACGCTAGGAACGGCGGACGGCGCAGCGCGCCGTCCCTACCGAAACTTGGCGAAGATCTGGTTCGCCTCTTCCAGCGTGTCCTTGCTCCCGATATCGAACCAGGTGCCTTTGATCTGGAATGTCTTCACCGGTTTCCGCTGGTAAAGCCATTGAATGAACCGGCCCGGCTGATCCGGATTGTTCCCGGCGGCGATGTAAGTCGTGAAGAGCGGGACGACGTCACGGGCAAAATAATAGAGGGCGATACCCGCCATCGTGTTCTTCGGTTCCGGCGGCTTTTCTTCGAACTCCGTGATCACGCCCTCACCATCGGTCGTGATGCTCGCGTATTTCTTCATCGCTTCGAGGTCGCCGACGTCGTACGTCGCCAACATCGCTTCCGAGTTTTTCGCGGCCGCGGCAAATTCCGCCAACGATTCGCTGAAAAGATTATCGCCTGCGACAACGATCAGGTCGTCGCTCGCCAAATCGTGGCGACTCACCGCGAGGCAAATATCGCCGATCGCGCCCAGCTTATCGTCGTCGCTCGTCGATCCATCGTCGATGATCTGGATGTCGAAGCGCGGTTTCTTTTGGCTATAGCTCTCGGCCCAGCTTCGGAAGTCTTTCACGAATTTGTGGTTGGTGACGACATAGACGCGCTCCAGTTCCGAAATCGGTGCGAGGTTATCCAAGACCCAATCGATCATTGGTTTCCCGGCGACCTCGAGAAGCGGTTTCGCCTTGTTTTGAGTCAATGGATAGAGGCGGGTGGCGTAACCGGCGGCAAGAATCAGGGCATTCATCGGCAGAGAAACGGGAAACTAAACGGAAAGAGGACCCCGGCTAGCGGGATTTATGTTCCTTTTGCCAAAGCGGTTTTGCCGACAGCCGCCCGCTGGAGTCGTTCCAGCAGGGCGGCGATCCGGGACGAATCGGTGATCTTGCCGCGCGTTACCCGGTCCGCGACGTAAAAGGTATCGATCGCCGCGCCTTTTTCGGTGCTGATCCGGGAAAGGGCGATCGAAACGTGTTCTTCCCCAAAGGCCGAGACCAACTCATAAAGCAACCCAAGCCGGTCGGGGGTCTGGATTTGAACCAGCGTGTAAGCGGGGTGGGTTTTGCTTTCGATGGTAATGCGCGTCGGGAAATCCATGCCCGGTCCGCCGCGTTTCGGAATTCTGCCGCGGGCTTGATCAAGCAGCGGAGCGAAGTCGAAATTCGCGTCCGCCACCGCCTGGCGCAAAACCGATTCCACCTGGGCCTGGTCCCTCCGGTCGGTCACGGCTTGAAATTTCGGATCGCAAACCCGAAAGATGTCGAGCACCACGTTATCGCCGCGAGTGTAAATATCCGCGCTGAGAATATTGAGCGGAACGACGGCAAACGAACCCGCGATCTTGGCGAGGAGCTCCTGGCCATCCCAGGTGCAAAAGGTGGCGATGCTGTGCCCCTGCTGCGGAAAGGCCTGCCAGGCCACCGCCGGCGCCAGAGGAGGCTCGTCGCGGAGATAAAGGCTTTCCAAAAAGTGGCGGAAAAGTTTCAGGTGGGAGGTGATCTCCTCGACTTCAAAGGCGCGGAAGTAATTGTCCGGCATGAACTCGAAATGCGCCTCGATCTCCTCGGCGTATTCGTCGCCCAATTTTTCCGTGAGATTCCTCTGCAACCGTTCCCGCTCGATCTTGGTTTGTTCGTAAAAGGTCTCCTGGTCGGAAAGATATTGCGAAGTGGCGTGATAAAGATGCCAGACGAGCGTTTCCTTCCAGTCCGACCAGGCGTCCGCGCTGGTGCCCTGCCCATCGGCGAGAGTGAGAAGCATTAACGCGTCGAGATTTTTCTGGTCCCGCACGATCCCGGCAAATTCCACCGCCGTCTCCGGGTCATCGAGGTTTCTTTGCTGGGCCATGTTCGAGAGGGTGAGGTGATGATCGACCAGCAGGACGAGGCTGCGCCGTTGAGCCGAAGAAAGCCGAAAACGCACCGAGACGCCCTGGGCAAAGAGCGCGCTGGCCTCGGAATGCGGGCGGGCCTGGACCCCCCGGCCGGTGTCGTGCAAAAGCAGCGCCAGGTAAAGGACAAACGGGTCTTCTAATTTTTGAAATAATTGCCGGTAGGCCCGGAGCTTCGGATTCTCGGTCTGGATGACCTGATCGAGCTTGTCGATGCAGACCAGGGTGTGTTCGTCTGCTGTGTAGCGATGAAAGAACTCGTGTTGCACCAGGCAGGTGAGCTGACCGAACTCCGGGACGTATCGACCCAGAAAATCCACGCGATGCATCATGCGCAAGACCCGGCCGACTTCGCCTTTGCGCGACATGATCGCCTTGAACATTTCCTGGGGGCCGCGGTCATTTCGATAATTGCCGGTAACGAGCCCGAGATTTCGGGTAAAAAGATCGGAGAGATCCGGGCTGAGATCGAGGTGGCGTTCCTGGGCAATCCGGAACACCTCCATCATGGCGGGCGGGTTCTTCTCGAAAACGTCTAAATGCTGCGCGAAGAGCTGGCCCTGGTGAATGCGAAAATGGCCCAGCCGTTCCGGCCGGGTTTTGAGGCGGGGCAAAAAGCTGAAGAGCGAGCGCGTTGTCCGGGAGGAGCGTCCGCTCGCGAACAGTTCCGTGATTCGTTCCGTCACCCGAAAAATGTTTCGAGTGTGCTCGTAGTAATCCTTCATCAAGGCTTCGTTCCGGAGCGAGCCTCGCTTTTGCGGATAACGGAGCCGCTGCGCGATCTGGTCCTGGATGGTGAAGTGGAGCGTGTCCGTGGCGCGGCCGGTCGCGTAGTGCAGATCAGTGCGAAGGCGAAGAAGAAAATCGTAGGCGGCTTCGATCCGGCGCCGGTCCGGCTCGCTGAGCCAATCCTTGCCGACAAGGTGAGTCGTGGTCAGCGCGCCCTCCTTGAAATAGCTCATCCAAAGAAGATTTTGATAGTCACGCAAACCGCCGCAGCCGCTCTTGATGTTCGGCTCCTGCACGTAAACGCTGTTGCCGAATTTAGCGTGCCGGGTGGCCTGGTCTTGCATGCGCAACTCGACGTATTCCCGTTCGTGACCCCGCACGCAGTTCGCTCGAAAGGCGGCGCGAAACTTTCGGACCAGCTCCGGGGTCCCGGCGAGCAGCCGCGATTCAAGCATCGCGGTTTTGGTCAGCATATCCGTGTTCGCCAGTTGGATCGCCTCGGGAATGGAGCGAGTCGAGTGCCCGACCTTGAAGCCGACGTCCCAGAGGAGGTAAAGGATTTGTTCGACCACATGTTCGACGTAGGGAGAAATTCCGCCGCGCTTGTTGCCGTGGAGAAACATGATGTCCACGTCGCTGAAGGGATTGAGCTCGCGACGGCCATAACCGCCGAGGGCCATGACCGTGAGCGGGCGAGGGGACGCCCCCTTGGCTTTTTCGGCAAAGTTCACCGCCGCGGCAAAAATATGGCGCAACAAAACATCGATAAGTTCGACCCGAAGCCCGCAAATTTCCCGGCCACCGCCTCCGTATTGATGGCGCAAGCGAAGGCGATGCTCCTCGATCTTCAGGAATTTCTGGTAGAGCGGGAGCGATTCAGGGGGCCGCATCGTCCGGACGCGGGCCAGCTCACGCTCGGCATGCGCCAGGACTTTTCCGAGATGGCGAGAAGCGGGCACTTCAGATTGTAGATTTCAGATTGCAGAATGTCGATTGCGCCAGCGGACTTCGGCTCAATCTGAATTCTACAATCTGAAATCTGCAATGCTCACAGCTCGATCGCGTAGCGCTTCATCTTGTTGTAAAGCGTCGGACGCTGGATGCCGAGAATCTGGGCGGCCTTCTTCTTGTTTCCGTGGCATTGGGCCAGGGCCTGGATAATGGCGTTGCGCTCGAGATCGTCGAGATTCTGCCCGCCACTCACACCATTGCTGTGTCGCTCCGCCTGCTGAAGCGCCGCCGGCAACTGGACCTCCGCGGGTAATTCTTTCACGGTGATCTTCTCCTTGCGGGCGAGAACCACGGCGTATTCCATCGCGTTTTGCAATTCCCGCACGTTTCCCGGCCAGGCGTAATCGAGCAGCTTTTGGAACGCTTCGGGCGCGATCTCCGGCTCAGGCTTGTTCAATTCCCGGGCGAATTGTTTCAAAAAGTTGGAGACCAGGGGCGGAATATCTTCCTTTCGTTCGCGCAAAGGCGGGATCTCGATCTGGAAGGTGTTCAGGCGATAATAGAGATCCGACCGCAAACGATTCTCCGCCAGCGCACTCGCAATCGGGCGGTTCGTGGCCGCGATCACCCGGAAATCCGCTTTTACCGTTTTCGTGCTGCCGAGGGAACGGTACTCCCGTTCCTGGAGCACGCGGAGAAAACGAGTCTGTAATTCCGCCGGCATTTCGGAAATCTCGTCGAGAAACAGGGTGCTGCCGGCTGCCGCCGCAATCATCCCCGGAAAATCGTTCGTCGCGCCGGTGAAGGCGCCTTTCACGTAGCCGAAGAGTTCCGATTCGATCATGGCCTGGGGAAAAGCCGCACAGTTCAGTTTGATCATCAGTTTGTCGGCGCGACGGCTGCGACTGTGGATGAAATTCGCGATCACTTCCTTGCCCACGCCGCTCTCGCCGGTAATGAGGACGTTCGCTTCCGAAGGCGCCATCGCGTCGATCAATTCCTCGATCTCCTGCATCGATTTGCTCTTCATCACCGGCGCCAGGCGGGTCTCCGCAATTTCGAGCCGCTTCTCCAGCTGTTTCGTTTTTTTCCGAAGCTGTTCGGTCTCGCGGAGCAGCGATTGTTTCTCGAGAGCCTTTTCGATCAGGCTGAGGAGCTCCTCGGGCGCGTACGGCTTGCTGATAAAATGGTAGGCGCCGCGTTTGATCGATTCGATGGCGTTATTAAGCGAATCGTGGGCGGTGAGGATAATCACCTGCGTGTCGGGGTATTCGCTTTTTACCTGCTCCAGCGTCTCCAAACCATCGGCATCGGGCAGCTGCAGATCGAGCAATAGAACCGCGGGAGGATTTTCCTTTAGCGCGCGCATCCCGAAGGAAGCGT
Organism: Chthoniobacterales bacterium; assembly: GCA_035274845.1. Lineage (NCBI taxonomy): Bacteria > Pseudomonadati > Verrucomicrobiota > Spartobacteria > Chthoniobacterales > Chthoniobacterales bacterium. Next base: position 16,173 of record DATENU010000012.1, on the reverse strand, counting down.
TGGCAGCTGTCTGCGTCTGGTAACCGTGGCGGCCGAGAAGGGCCTCGAGAGTGAGGAGAATCGGACGCTCGTCGTCGATGATCAGAATGCGTCGATTTTCAGCGGTCATGGATTGGCGGCGTCGGGGTCGTCATTGTCAGGGCGGGAAACATAAACAGGAAGAGCAATCGACGTGCGCACACATGTTTTCATTCACGGAAATTGCGGATCGCTCGTTGGCTATTGGCCGGCCGGAAGCGAGACCGTGCTAACCAGGGAGGAAGCCGTCGGATCAAATCGTGCCGTCAGTTGTCCATGGTGGGCCTCGACGATGACCCGGGTGCGATGAAGACCGAGCCCATAATGGCCCTGGCCGATCGTGCGAAACGGTTCCCGGCCCCAGTTTTCGGTCGGCCGCTGGAAGCTGCGTTTCGGTTCGCGGATGGTGAGGACGAAACGACCGTTTTCCTCGCGCGCTTCCACGGCGATGGCGCCATCCGCTGGGTCGTGTCGAAAGGCATTCGCGAACAACTCGATGACGGCGGGCAACAGGAATTGGGGATCGATTTGGAGCTCCGTCTTTTCCGCGGCCACGCTCCATTCAATTCTTGCGCTGTGGTCGGGATACGTGGCGTCCAGCTTTTGGCGCAGATCCTCGATGAACTCCCCGGCGTGGTAGGATATCGGATTAAGCTTCACCTGGCCCAGCGCGGTGGTAACGCCCTGGAGATGCAGGCTGAGTTGCGCAATCATTCCGCGCAGGCGTTTGACCTCTTCTTTGACTTCGTCGTTCTCCGCGATCTCAATCAAATACGTCGATTGCAATTCTGCGGCGTTCAAGTCGTTACGGAGATCGTGCGCCAGTTGGCGGATGAATCGGACGACGTCCGGCATCGCCACTTGGAGGTCGGAGCCGGGAGCTGGATTTGATTCCACGGATTCAGCCATGGCAAAACGGAAACGAAACGTAGCAAAGCCGACGAGCAGCGCCAACAAACAACAATATTATGGTGTGGATGGCCTCTCCTATGGGGTACGGGAAAACTTCTGATCGGCAATTGCAGTCCCGCCGGAAACATGAATGGCCGGGTCGTTTGCCACGAGGTGCCGGAGGATGTGAAAGACATCTTCCGCATCAGCGTCCAGCTCACCGGCGATTTCTTCCGCCGTCTTCCCGGACCCGCTGCTTAAACTCTTTTCGACGCGACTCTGGAGTTGGAGCACCCGAGTCGCCGCTTTTTTCCCGGCTTCAACTCCCGGCTGATGGTAGGCGTTGATATTGACCAGCGTGGCATAAAAGCCGACCGCCCGCTCGTACAGGGCAATCAGCGCGCCGACCGTAAAAGCGCTTACTTCGGGGATTGAGATTGTGATCGATTCGCGGTCATTTTCGTAAAGGGCGGCGCGGGTCCCGCGCAAAAATCCCTGGAGGTAATCACCGCTGGTGACGCCCTTCTCCACTTCGAACCGGGGCGTCGCCCGATCCTTCCGGACCTCGATAAACGTAACGAAGAAATTCAGCACGCCATCGCGCAGCTGCTGCACGTAAGCGTGCTGATCGGTCGAACCTTTGTTCCCGTATACGGCAATCCCCTGGTGGACGACCTTGCCGTCGAGATCCTTTTCCTTGCCTAGCGACTCCATCACCAGTTGTTGCAGGTATTTGCTGAACAACATGAGCCGGTCCTTGTAAGGCAGGACCACCATATCCTTTTCGCCGCGGCCATTTCCTGCGTAATGCCACATCAAGGCCAGGAGCATGGCGGCGTTTTGAGCGGCATCGGCCACGCGAGTTTTCGCGTCCATAGCCGCAGCGCCACCAAGAAAGGCATCGATATCGAAGCCTTCGAGAGCGGCCGGCACCAAACCCACCGCGCTCATGATCGAGGTCCGGCCGCCGACCCAGTCATGCATTGGAAAACGCGCCAGCCATCCGTTCGCCTTGGCGTGGTCGTCGAGCTCGCTGCCAATCCCGGTGACGGCGACCGCATGCTTGCCGAAATCGAGTCCCGCCTTCTCGTAGAACGCCCCGGCCTCAAGCATCCCATTGCGAGTCTCCTTGGTACCGCCGGATTTTGAGATGGCCACCGTGAGGGTGTGGGCCACGTGGTGACCAATGCGACTGAAGACACGATCAAACCCATCCGGATCCGTGTTATCGAGAAAATGGATGTTCATCGGATCCGTCATTTCACCCAGGGCGTCGGCCAGGAATTGCGGGCCGAGAGCGGAGCCGCCGATACCGACTAACAAAACATGTTTGAACCGGTCGCTTTTTTGCGGGGCGATCTTCCCCGCGTGGATGTCGGTGGCGAATTGCTTTATGCGCGCGTTCGTTTCCTCGATATCGGTTCGGAGCTCTGGCGTCGGAGCGAGTTTTGCATCTCGCAGCCAATAGTGGCCGACCATTCGTTGCTCATCCGGGTTCGCGATCGCGCCGGCCTCGAGTTCCCGCATCGCGGCAAACGCTTTTTCCACCCGGGGCTGGATTCTGGAAAAAAAGTCATCGGCGAAACGCATGCGGCTGATGTCGATGGAGATATCGAGATCGTCGTAACGCAAAAAGTACTTTTGGAAACGCGGCCAAAGAGATGACGAAGCCATGCCGATCTTCTAACAGAAAGGGAAAGGCGAGTGGAACACGATTGTTCCCGCTGAAGACGCCTTGAGGCGAGCGAGAGCCTGCGTTTTTGGGAAAAGTCGACTCAGCCTGGAGATTACATTTGCGTCATGTCCGAGCGCGCTTTCCCTCGTGTGTTCACTCTTTCTGCGACTCCCGATTGGCGGTCCCGCAAAAAATTGGCATCCGATTGCCCCCCTGTTCTCCGAACTAGGCTAAGTCGTCCCCGCGTTAAGGAGAAACCATGCGAAAGCACTCCGTTTTGGAATCGATCAGCGCTACTTCATGCGTTCTTCAGTCGCATTAAGGGAAAGAGGCGAGGGGATGGATTGGTCGAAGCCTCCGCCGGCCTAACCGGAAAGATCCCATGAAGAAAAAATCCTCGTCTGAATCCGGCATTTTTTGTGCGCGGATTTTATTTTCCATCCTTCTTTGCAGCGCGAGCGTTTTTTTGGCGCTAATTGGTTTTGCCGATACGACTCCAAACAACGGGGTGCTGACCGAATCGAGCGGACCGCTTGCCTTCACCGGCGGACCTTATCTCATAGCCAATCCCTCTTCCCAGGTGGACGGAACTCCGGACTGCAATCCCCCCGCGCAACCCTGTGACGAGTACGCGCTCACGGTCTCCGGGCTCGGTGCGGCGACGACGGCGAGCAAATACATTCGGATTGAGGTGGGCTGGCCTGAGCTCGGTGAGGCGCAGTTCGACCTCTATGTCTTCGCGGGAACGACCGCGACCGGCAGTCTTATCGCCAAGAGCCTTGGGAATCAGACGTACGTGCAACCGGACGTCGTTCTCATCCCGGCGACAAACGGCCTTTACACGATCCGCATAGTCCCGTTCAACCCCCAAGGCCTGAGCATTACGGGGTCAGTCAGCCTTGTGCCATTTCCTCCCGTAGCGCCAGTCGAGCCTGGAGTTCCTCCTGCCTTTTCGAATCATATCTCTCCCCCTGCGCTTGGAAATAGTGCGGGCGAGCCCTCGATCGGCGTCGACTGGCTGCCGCGCGTCCCATCGCTCAAGCACGATTTGGTCAACACGGGAGGAGTTGTCTTCTTCACGGCAGGCACCCAACAGCTGCGGGTTAGTTTCGACGATGCGTTTTCTCCGCCTATCTCTCTTTGGGAAGACGTGAACAGCCCTGTTTTGCCCGGGCTCGATCCAATTGGCTTTGTCGATCACCAAACGGGTCGCGTTTTCGGGCTCGAGCTAGCCGGTGCCGGCAGCAATGCGGCCTATTCCGATGATGACGGCACGACTTGGACTGCATTTGCGGCTGGGGGACCACCGTGGGGTCCTGATCATGAAACACTCGGAACCGGTCCTTACAATGCATCCGCAGTTCCGCCGCCACCGCCGCACCCATTGTATCAAAATGCGGTCTACTATTGCTCGCAAAACGTCGCCGGGGGAGCGGAATGTTCGAGAAGCGACGACGGAGGCCTGACGTTCGGCCCGGGGGTCGACATGTTTAATCCCGTCGAATGTTATGGCGGAATTCACGGTCACGTAAAAGTGGGCCCCGACGGGACGGTGTATGTTCCGAACTCGTCGTGCAGCGCGGGGAGCGGAAGTCAGGGCATGGCTGTCTCGCTAGACAACGGCCTGACCTGGGTTGACTACACTGTTCCCAACAGCGTGGGAAGTGGGGATCCCTCCGTCGGGATCGGAAGTGATAACACGGTCTATCTCGGCTACGTGAACGGAGACGGCCGCCCACACATTGCAGTCTCAACCAATCACGGGGCTGCGTGGATAAACGACTATGAGGTGGGGACGCCAGTCGGTTGCCCACCCGGCGACCACTACGCTCCTTGCCGGATCAAGAGCGCGGTCTTTCCAGCCGTTGTTGCCGGAGACGGAGATCGAGCGGCGTTCGGTTTTCTCGGAAGCACCACCGGCGGGAACTACCAGGACCAAGCGACGTTCCAAGGCATCTGGAACTTTTACATTGCCACCACCTATGACCGGGGCGCGCACTGGGTAACCGTCAATGCGACCGAAGGCGATCCAGTTCAAAAGGGATCCATCTGCCTCGGAGGAATTCTCTGCGGCGATGACAGAAACCTGCTCGACTTCAACGACATTAGTGTCGACAGCGAAGGTCGCAGCATCGCGGCCTATGCCGATGGCTGTGTGGCTTCGACATGCGGCGTGGCGAACGACTACGCCGGTCGCGCGAACAAAGCGGCTATCGTTCGCCAGTTGACGGGGCGCCGGCTATTCGCCGCTTTCGACCCCCCGGGAGCCAGCCCGACTCCAACGCCGACAGCGACGTCAACTCCGACAGCCACCCCTACCGTAACTGCTACGGCTACGGCCACAGCCACGCCAACCGGCACGCCGAATCCGGCTTGCACGCCACCGGGCGTCGTAGTCGTTACCGATAGCGGGACGAACGATGCCACGGACGCTCAGGCGAACCACGACATTATCAGCACAGCGGTGGCTTATCCGTTCACCGGTTCCGGTCCCGATAAACTCTATTTCACGATCAAGGTGCAGTCGCTCAGCGTTCTGACACCTAGCTCCTTCTACTATTCGTCTTTCACGGTTGATGGAGCACCGGCAGCGGCGGGCACTGTTTACGGTGTGAGAATGGTCGTCGATGCAGCGGGTGCGGCGACTTTCGAGAGTTATCTCGCGGGAGCGGCCAACGGTGGACAGGTGGATGGCCGTTTTGTCACTTCGTCCACCCCGGCGGAAGCGGGCAGTAACTTCAATCCGGACGGGACAATCACTATCATTGTCAAGCCGGTCAATATTGGAGTGCCGGCAGGGGGCAGCCATACCCTCACGAACTGGAACGGGGCGGTAGCTCAAACGGCAGGCGGAGTAGTCACCGCTATCCTCGATGGAATGCCGTCTACGACCGGGACGCCGATCTCGACAATCAATCGTGGCGGCAACCCGTTCACCATTCGGAGCAACCAGTCCTGCAACCCCAATCCGACCCCAACTCCCACGCCTTCGCCCACGCCGACGCCAGGGACAGCGACAGCTATTCCTCGCTTTCAGAACTACGTTCCACCATCAACGAACAATTTTAACGGAGGCGAACCCTCTCTCGGCACTGACTGGATAACCGGGAACGCGATGTATCTGGCGTCCTTCAGTTCAATCCGGGTTGGCTTTGATGACTGCTCATCGCCGGCGAGGGATACCTGGACGAACACCAATGTGCCCGCGGCCGCGTCGCTCGATCCAATCCTGTTTACCGATCACATGCGCGTGCCGGGCGACACCTCGCCCGACCGCACTTTTGTCTCGCAACTCACAGGACAAGACAGCACGACGTTCTTCACCGATAACGATGGCGGATCGTATCTGCCGAGCCAGGGCGGGGGAATCCCATCGGGAGTCGATCACCAGACGATTGGGGCGGGGCCGTATAACGGGGGCGCCGTCCCTCCGCCACCACCTCATCCCACTTATCCGAACGCGGTCTATTATTGTTCGCAGGACGTCGCGGCTTCATTTTGCGCGCGCAGCGATGACGGCGGCGTAACTTTTGGCGCCGGTATTCCTATCTACGACGCCACTCAGTGCACCGGGATTCACGGCCACGTCAAGGTGGCGCGGGATGGAACGGTTTATGTGCCGAATCGCAGCTGTAACGGCAAGGCTGCCGTGGTTGTCTCCAACGACAACGGTCTTACCTGGGCGGTGAAACCCGTGCCGACGAGCAGCACGACCGGCTTCCTGGTTGATCCTTCGGTTGGCATTGGCGACAACGATGTCGGTAAGCCGGGCGGTCAGCCAAGTAACACGATTTATCTCGGCTATCAGGCTTCGGACAGTCACGCGCACATCGCCGTCTCGCACGACAAGGGCGATACCTGGACGAGCGACCAGGATGTCGGCACTGCCTTGGGGATTGTGAACTCAACCTTCCCGGAAGTTGTTGGCGGGGACGACAACCGCGCGGCGTATGCGTTCTTCGGCACGACTGTGCCCGGTGACTATACCAACCAGGCCACCTTCAACCAGAGTGCGCCGTGGCATCTGTACATCGCGACGACTTTCGATGCCGGTTTGACCTGGACCACGGTCGACGCCACCCCGAACGATCCCGTCCAGCGCGGCTCGATTTGCAATTTGGGGACGACCGCTTGCATGCGGACTCCGAATGATCGCAATCTGCTCGACTTCATGGACGAAACCGTGGATGCGCAAGGGCGCACTCTCGTGGGTTATCCGGACGGCTGCGTGGACGCATGTGTCACCAATCCCACCGGTGCGCACCCGAACTCCTATACCGCGCGAGCGTCGATCGCGCGGCAGTCTGGCGGGAAACGTTTGTTCTCGGCGTTCGATCCAAATCCACCGGAGCCGGTGCCTCCCGCGCCACCGCGCGTGGATAGCGTTTACCGCGATGCCGCTAATGTCGTCCATGTTAATTGGTCAGAGCCCGACCACGGCGGTTCGCCGATCATCGGTTACAACGTTTATCGCCGGACGACGAGCGGTGCATTCGGTGCTCCGATAATGCTGCCTGCGGGGACGACCTCCTATTATGACACGACGGCTGACCCGGCCACCGCTTATTTGTATAAGGTAACGGCTGTCAATGCCATCGGCGAGGGGTCGAGCTGTGGAGAATTTCCCATCGGCGCTCCGCCTCCGACTAATCCGTGCAGCGCGTCCGGCTTCCTCGTTTCGACGGATCCAACGGGCGATCAGATTGGCGCGCCAACAATAAATGCCGACCTCGACGCCCAGTCCGTTTCGATTTCAGAGCCATTCCAGAATGGCGGCCCAAACAAACTCGTCTTTACGCTGAAGGTCGCTGACCTCAGTACGATTCTCCCGGGCCGGCAATGGAGGATCGTGTGGACTCCACCGACCGCGCCGTTACCGGCGGGTGCTGATCGGTATTACGTCGGCATGAGTTCCAACGGAGCTGTGGTGAGTTTCGATTATGGCGTGGTTACCTCCTCGGGCAATGAGCCTGTGGTCCAGGGAACGTCTCTCGATCCATCTCCGTTGATCACTGGCTCGTTCACTCCGGACGGCTTTATCGTCATCACGGTTGCAAATAGCGCCGTCGGGAACCCCGGACCAGGAGACGTCTTCAATCTGGTCAGCGCGAGAAACGTTGCCGGTCCTCCCAACCAGCCGATCGGGAGAGGAACGGCCATAGACTCGTCTGGCGACGGAGTATATACCGTGGTCGGAAACGTTGCCTGCGGGCCCACGGGTGGGACGCCTACTCCTACACCAACGGCAACCCCAACCCCAACGGCGACTGCCACTGCGACCGCAACGGCTACTCCGACAGCGACCGCAACAGCTACAGCGACGTCTACACCAACTGCGACAGCGACGCCGATAGTGACGGCCACGCCCACGGCCACTGCCACAGCGACACCGATCGTAACGGCGACTCCGACGGCAACTGCGACAGCGACGCCGATAGTGACGGCTACGCCAACGGCAACCGCCACAGCGCCGCCGATCGTAACGGCGACTCCGACGGCAACTGCGACAGCGACGCCGATAGTGACGGCTACGCCAACGGCCACCGCCACAGCGACGCCGATTGTAACGCCTACGCCGACGGCAAGCGCGACAGCGACGCCGATAGTGACGGCCACGCCCACGGCCACTGCCACAGCAACGCCGATCGTAACGGCCACTCCGACGGCGACCGCGACCGCCACGCCGATCGTAACGGCGACGCCAACGGCAACCGCCACAGCTACGCCGATTGTAACGCCTACGCCGACGGCAAGCGCGACCGCCACGCCGATAGTGACGGCCACGCCCACGGCCACTGCCACGCCGATCGTAACGGCTACTCCGACGGCGACCGCTACAGCCACGCCGATAGTGACGGCCACTCCCACGGCGACAGCCACGCCGATCGTAACGGCTACTCCAACGGCGACCGCTACAGCCACGCCGATCGTGACGGCTACTCCAACGGCGACCGCAACGGTTGCACCAACTGCGACCGCCACGGCCACACCCGCGTCGCAGCCGCTCAATTTGTCCACCCGTATGAGAGTGGATACGGGTGATAACGCCGGAATCGGTGGCCTTATCATTACCGGAAGCGCTCCGAAAAAGGTGATTATCCGAGCGATCGGACCCTCCTTGACGACGTTCGGCTTCCCGGCGTCTGAGTTGCTGGCCGATCCGACCCTGGAGGTGCATGGTCCCGGCGCCTTCATTACGCTCACGAACAACAACTGGAGAGATACTCAGCAAACGGAGATCGAAGCCAGCGGGTTGGCGCCGACGAATATTCTGGAGTCGGCGATCATCGCAGTATTGCCGCCTGGCGCTTACACAGCGGTCGTGCGTGGTAACGGAGCTGGGGTGGGGGTGGGCCTGGTTGAAGTCTACGATCTCGACGTGGCGGCAGCGTCCAAGCTCGGCAACCTCAGCACCCGTGCCTTTGTTCGCACGGGCAACAACGTGGTGATTGCCGGGTTTATCCTGGGTAACGGGGCGGGTGACGATCGCGTGGTGGTCCGTGGCCTTGGGCCGAGCCTGAGCCAATTCGGAATCTCGAACCCGTTGCAGGATCCTACGCTGGAGCTTCGCGACCAAAATGGGACGCTTCTGAAATCGAACAATGACTGGGCGGATGATCCGGCTCAGGCCGCCGAGATAACGGCTGCCGGGTTAGCGCCCTCCAACGGGAAGGAGTCCGCCATCGCGGCGACCCTGCCGCCGGGCCTTTACACAGCTATCCTTGCCGGAGCCGGCGCTACTAACGGCGTTGGGCTCGTAGAAGTTTATGATCGCGGTGACGGACCTTAGGCAAACTCGTTGCGGTCAATCCGCGACGGAAGCGGTCGTCGCGGAATCCGCTATCAATGCGCGCAGTTGCTAATGAAGAAAGAAAACCTCTATGCAAAAGAAAAACCCTGAATCCGGTTTCTTTACTCCTCGGGCCTTTCTGGCCTTCATCCTTTTTTTCGGTGGAGTGTTACTGGCACTCATGGCCGCACCGACCCCGCCGCCTAGCCGTCCTGCGACGCCGAGTTCTTTTAAACCGGTGGTGAGCAAGTCCCTTCTCAACAGCGTCTCGCCCGCGGTGCGTGATTTGCCGACCGGTCGAGCCTCAGCTCCGCGCTTGATTGAGCGGGAAGATGGGCTGCGGAAAATTCGCCCCGACCGCGAGGTTCCTTCAAAATTTGTGGATCCTGTGTTGCAGCGGGTGCTTGCTCCGGAACCAGAAGCACCCCTGGCCATGCCTGCTCCGCTGGCGACGTTCGAAGGCTTGAATTCGGGCGAAGCGTGCGACGGCTGCATTCCGCCCGACACGAACGGCGCGGTAGGTCCCAGCCAGTACGTCCAGATGGTAAATGCCTCCTTCTCGGTTTACTCGAAGGCGGGGATTCGCCTGGCCGGTCCCGCGCAAATCAACAGCCTGTTCGCCGGGCTGCCCGGGACCGCCTGCGCGAACAATAATAACGGCGACCCGGTCGTAGTTTACGATCGCATCGCGGACCGCTGGGTTCTAAGCCAGTTCGCGGTCCCCGGCGGCACAGTCGGTTATCACGAATGCATCGCGATTTCGAAGACACCCGATGCGACGGGGCAGTATTTCATCTACGACTTTCTGCTCAACCCGCCGACGCCGGAAAAGTTTCAAGACTATCCCCACTTCGGGTTGTGGCCCGACGCCTACTACATGAGCACCCATCAATTCGATCCGGACAATTATATCGGGGCCGGTGCGTTTGCCTTCGAGCGGGCGAAGATGCTCGCGGGTCTGCCGGCCCAGATGGTCTATTTCGATCTTAACACTGCCAACCCTGCCTTCGGTGGGCATCTCCCCGCGAACGTTGACGGCCCGACGTTGCCACCCGCAGGGGCGCCCAATTATTTCGCGGAAGTGGACACCGCCACGGATTTACCACCGAATGCGGCGTTGCGAATTTGGAAGTTTCACGTGGACTGGGCGAACCCAGCGAATTCGACATTTGGAATTAACGGGCAGCCCAACACGATTACCCCGATCGCTGATTTTGTGCGACCGAATTGCGTCAACTACAGCGCGGGATGTGTCCCGCAGCAGGGAGACCCGTTTCAATTGGATCCGATCGGGGATCGCCTGATGGCACGGCTGGTTTACCGAAATTTTGGCGATCACGAATCACTTGTCCTCAATCACACGGTGGTTGCGGACAGCACGACGATGCAAATGGGGCCGCGTTGGTACGAGGTGCGAAACCCCGGCGGCACTCCTTCGATTTTCCAGCAAAGCACGTGGGGGCCGTCCGGGCCGACAGACCTGCTCCATCGCTGGATGGGGAGCATCGCCATGGATGGCTCAGGGGACATTGCCATTGGCTACAGCACTTCCTCCGCTACTTCTTTTCCCTCCATCGCCTATGCCGGCAGGCTGACGACCGATACGATCAACACGCTTGGACAGGGCGAAGCGCAAATGTTTGCCGGGAGCGGTCCTCAGCACGGCGAATTATTCGCTCCGAGCTTTGGCCGCTGGGGCGATTACAGCGGCTTAACGGTTGATCCTACCGATGACTGCACGTTTTGGTACACGACCGAATACTACGCCTCCGTCGACGAAGCGCTCGGAGTATGGCACACCCGAATCGGAAGTTTCAAATTCCCGCAGTGTGTTCCCTTCGTGGCGACACCTACTCCAACTCCCACGGCGACACCGATCCCGACGGCCACGCCTACGCCTACTCCCACACCGACGGCCACTCCCACGCCTACCCCCTCCGGGACTCCCCAACCATGTGGAACGCCGGTGAAGTATTCGAACCCGGGCACGATCACGATCAATGACAACCTCCCTGCCTCACCCTATCCCTCAACCATCAACGCGTTCGTCGCCCCGGGGACGGTGAGCAAGGTCACCGTGGAGCTCACCGGGATTACTCATAATTTCCCGGATGACATCGGGGCGCTGCTGGTGGGACCCACGGGAGCGAAAGTGCGCCTGATGACTGACGCCGGGGGCGGAGGAACCGGGTTCTCGCTCAGCGGCGTCACCATGACCTTCGATGACGCTGCCACCCTTTCGGTGCCCGACGAAGGGCCAATTGTGACGGGATCGTACAAACCAACGCAAGGCGCCATCAACACGTTGAGCAATGCGCATCCGGCAAGTTTTGCGCCGCCCGCTCCTGCCTCGCCTTACGCTAACGTGCTCTCCGGATTCAATGGCACAAATCCAAATGGGACCTGGCGCTTGTTCGTTGACGACGATACCGCCATTGACGGTGGCAGCATCCAGGGCGGCTGGTCTGTGACCATCACGACTGTTTGCGGCGGTGGCAGTCCCACACCGACGGTCACTCCCACGGCAACCCCGAACCCAACCGCGACAGCAACAGCGACTCCTGCTGGGACAGCCACGGCAACGCCAACTGCGACAGGAACGCCTACCGCCACGCCAACGCCAGGCCCTGATCCCGATTGCTTGAATGCTCCTGTCGTCGTACTCACCGATCCGACCAACGACCAGGGCCCGCTGCCGTCGCCCGCGCCACCGACTAATCCGGCAGACGTGGATATCGTGTCGGTATCAGCAGGCGAGGATTACACGTTCATTAACTCCGAACGCCTTGTCTTTGTCCTGAAGGTCAATTCCAACCTGGCCGCAATTCCGCCCAGCCAAATCTGGAACGTGCGTTGGACGTTTAACGCGATCACGTACTACGTCGCCATGAAGTCCGACGATAACTCCCAGGTGAGTTACGAATATGGCACGGTGGCGGGCAATCTGATCACTCCGCTGGGAGGACTCGAGTCCGGCTCTTTCGATACGCAGGGAAATATCCGGCTTGCCATTGCCATGGCGAAAGTGGGCAGCCCCACTTCTGGCTCGCTCCTGACGGCGGTGAACGGCCTGACCCAGATGGATTTGGGCGGCGCGGTTTTCACCGGGGAAGATTCGACCAGCAGTGGAACTTACACGGTAAGGGCAAAGTCCGGGGCCTGCACGCCGATACCGATTCCAACAACGGGCAGCGCCACCTACATCCATGGTGGGATGACCTTCAGCCCCAACTACACGACTCGCGCACCCTATATCGGCCAGGATGTCGAACCGAGCGTTCGTTGCGACAAGTTTGGGAACTGCTACGTCGCGGCGATTAGAGGCGTCCCGGGTGGCACCGATCTCTGGTATTTCGACCTGCGTCCGACAGTTCCGGATCCAAACACGCCTGGAAGTTCTATTCCAAACCGCAACTACGATCCGTTCATGCGGAATCCTCAGTACCGCGGTCAGCCGGATAAAATCACAAACCCGTGCATGGCTCCCGCTCCTTGTGATGGAACCGTGGGCGGAGACGGTGGCGGTGACGTTGATATCGCGGTCGGCTTTAACACCGAAACAATTGAAGTCCTGAATGCGCCGCCGATTCTGGCTTATTCCAGTCTCGCGATCGCTAACATCTCGACCCAGCGCTCGACCGATAGAGGTGCGATGTTCATTCCGAATCCCGGCGGCACCGCTACCGGTGGAGTAGCCGGGGACGACCGGCAATGGCTTGAGTTTTTCGGCCCGAACACAGTTTACATATTTTATCGGACTCTCGAGCCGGCGATCTCGCAAATTCAGCGCTCGATCGACGGCGGACTTACCTATGGCAATGCGACGACTGCCGGGGCCGTCGGACAGGCGGGCGGGATCTCTGTCGACCAGAATGATGGCACCGTTTATATCAGCGGCAGCAACGGGAGCGTATCGGTGGGTATTCCACCTGCGCCCGGGTTACCGCCCATCACCTATACGACGCATGACGCAGCGGGCACCGGAAAGGCGCACCTCTTCTTCACGGTCAAAGTCGGCGGTGATGGAACTGTCTATGTTTGTTACTCAGACGACCACGATGTCTTCGTTAAGTTTTCGACTGACAAGGCTAACACTTGGAGCCCGGCGATTCGCGTGAGTGACGGACCTGAAACTGAAACAGCGGTCTTCCCCTGGATGACGACTGGACCGGTGCCCGGGACCATTGGCGTGGTTTGGTACGGGAGTGATAAGCTTACCACCGGCGACGATACGGCCGATTGGCACGTCTTTTACGCGCTGGGAACCGACGTCAAGGGCAACCCGATCTTCCGGCAAGCGGAAGCCAGCGATCACGTTATTCATGGAGCAAATATCTCCGAGGCTGGATTGGTCGTGGGCGGGATGTCGCCGAATCGTAACCTGGCGGATTACTTCCAGGTCGCTTTCGATCCAACCGGCGCCGCCGTCATCGGTTATTGTGACGATCACAATGATCTGAGCGGCCACGCTTTTGTCGCCCGTCAAATCAGCGGACCCGGCGCCACCGGGGCAGCCATTCCGACCCCGGTCGAGGGCAGTTCTTTGCCTCCTCCGCCCAACCAGCCATTGCCCACGGCGGCCAGCGTGGGCGGCATCATTGGTTCTCAGGTGACCGACTTTAGGGCGGACGTGCGGCTCGGTGGTAACCCGGAAACCGGAGGCACTGCTGTCCTGCCGGTCGATGATCCGCTCGACATCCTGTCGGTGCTGTATTCGGCTGAGCCAACGTCCGCGGTAAATCCCGCGCCGCTTCTGGTGGCTACCATGAAGGTATCGGACATGACAGCAATCACCCCGAGCTCGAACTGGCGCATGACTTTTGCAGCCAACGCGCCGAACTCAGTCCTGAGTCCGACCAACGAATATACCTTCGGTGTTTCCGACCGGGGCGATGGATTCTTTGTCCGAGCCACCACTGATCCAACCGGCGTTCAAACCTTCGTTTACGGCACGGCGAAGCGAAACTTTGATGGCTCGATCACTTATACAGACCAGGGCGCGGCCGACTGTGGATTTTTTGATCAAACAGCGAAGACAATCACCATCAAAGTGGCGTTGAGTAAGTTTAACGCTGTCTTGCCCGTTGGGCATGCTGCGATTGGGGCGGGCTCAATTCTGACGGGTCTGCGCGGCAGCACGTTCACGACAGCGGGGTCCGGTGCGACTGGAAACAATAAGGCGGATACCACTCGTGGCGGCACGCAATACACGGTTGCGGTGGGACCATTAACTCCGTGCGGACCGGCGGGTGGAACGCCTACGCCGACAGCAACAGCCACTCCGACATCGACGGCGACCCCAACGGCTACGGGTTCGCCTACTGCCACAGCAACGCCCAGCGCCAGTGCCACGGCTACCCCGACTGCGACAGCCACGGCAACGCCAACGGGAACAGCTACGCCGACTGCCACCGCAACTGCCACCTCGACCCCGACAGCTACCGTGACAGCGACCCCAACAGCCACGGCCACAACAACGCCGGTAGTAACGGCGACGCCCACGGCGACAGCCACGCCGGTAGTGACGGCGACACCAACGGCAACGGCCACAGCCACACCGGTCGTAACGGCGACTCCCACCGCAACGGCTAGCGCGAGTCCAACAGCAACCGCCACTGCGAGCGCAAGTCCGACAGCAACTGCGACGGCGACGGCAACGCCTACCCCATGCGGTACCACGTTTTTCTCGCAGAACTTTGATGGAGTAACGGCGCCGGCGCTGCCGCCGGGCTGGAGCACGAGCGGCACCGGGAACGGGATACTGTGGGTGACTTCGACGATCGCTCCTGATACCGCGCCCAACGATGCCTTCATCGACGACCAGAACGGAGTGAGCGACAAGCTCCTCATTTCTCCGCCTATCACCATTCCGTCCCCTTCAACTCAGTTAAGGTTCCGCAATAATTTCAACACGGAAATGAGTAGCGGGGTTTTCTGGGATGGAGGGGTGCTGGAAGTCGCTTCGCCTAATATCAATGGCGGCGCGTTTATCGAGGTGACCGATCCGGCCGTGGGCGGAAGTTTTGTTTCGGGAGGATACACCGGGGAGATCGATGGGACCGCGAGCAACCCGTTGGCCGGGCGCATGGCATGGAGCGGAAATTCAGCGGGTTACATCACCACGGTGGTGAATTTGGGCCCCAACCTAAGTGGACAAACCATCAGACTGCGCTGGCGGATGGGGACGGACCTGTTCACGGCCGCACCAGGGTGGCGCATTGACACCCTCTCAATCATAAACGGCCCATGCACGACACCAACCCCAACCCCAACTCCGACGGTCACCCCAACCGCGACGCCTACACCCACAGCGTCCGCCACGCCTTCGGCCTCGGCCACGCCAACCGCCTCGGCTACTGCGACCATGACGCCGGTAGTCACGGCCACGCCGACTGTTACGGCGACAGCAACGGCGAGCGCGACGGCAAGCGCTTCCGCTACGCCAACGTCGACAGCTACCGCAACCGCCACGGCAACCCCTGCGGCGCAGGCCCTCAACCTGTCCACCCGTCTGCGAGCGGATACCGGAGATAACGCAGGAATCGGCGGTCTGATCATCACAGGCAGCGCTCCCAAGAAAGTGATCATCCGCGGTATCGGACCGTCATTGACGAACTTCGGATTCCCGGCGTCGGAGCTGCTGGCCGATCCGACTCTAGAACTGCACGGGCCCGGCAGCTTCGTCCCGGTGACGAACAACAACTGGAGAGATACCCAGGAAGCGCTGATTCAAGCCACCGGGTTGGCGCCGACGAATGATCTGGAGTCGGCCATCATCGTGACGCTGCCTCCCGGTGCT